>DASSAV010000507.1:0-2794 GCA_035699265.1 Rhodothermales bacterium | reverse complement strand
TTGATGAGCTCTTTCCGGTGCGCGGCCCGCTGCCGCCACGTGTCGGCTTCGGCATCCCTGCCGAGTATGTCGTAGATCTGCGCGGTCTCTCCTTCCATCTGATAGAGAAGCGCGTTCAGACCGACGGGTGCGTAGTGGATGATGTCGACGTTAAAAGGTCCGAACCGGTTTGAGGGATCGAAGCCCGACTCGCGCATGGATCGATCGCCCTTGAAGAAGAGCGGGGTGAGCATATCACGGGTGCTGTCATAATAGACCGACTCGTCGTAGTCCGTCACGACGTGCGTCCTGAAATATTCCTTTACACGGTCGTAATGCGTATTGCCTTCGGCGTCCCTTTCGTCTGAGACCGCCTCTGGAGCAGGGCCCTCGCCGAAATCCCAGTATCTGGAGAGGCCGGTATCACCTGCGAGGTGGGGCGCCGTGACCCAGAACGCGTACTGTTTCTCGATGGCGGGCAGGGTAGAGGCGAGCCACTCCTTGTCCTGCGTCTTCTCGTAGACGCCCAGGATCATGGGCGTGAGGAAGGGAGGCTGCGAACGCGTGAGGAAGTACGTGCGGCTGGCGTTGAGGATGGTGCCGTAGTGTTGGATCTCGTAGATGAAGTTGTCGATCATGTCCTTCGCCAACTGCAACTCCCCATCTTCGAGCAGGCCGACCTGGATGAAGTAGCTGTCCCACCCGTACATCTCGTTGAAGCGGCCACCGGGGACGACGTAGGGTTTCGGGAGGTATAGCAGGCCCGGCGTGATGTCTCGAACGTGTTCGCGGGGATTGGGTGGAAGTGTCTGGACATTGACCTGGCGCATCGCCTCGGGACCGAGTTCATCCGTAAGCTGCGCCCGGATGGCGTTCGGGTCCACATCCGCAGCGACGTACAAGATCCAGGGTTCGTTCGCATTGTGGTGCAGCTTCGGATCGGGAAGCGCGGCGAGGAGGTCGTCGTGGGAGCGGGTCAGCGTCTTCCAGGTCCGTTTGATGTAGGCGCGGACGCTGTCGATCTGGTCGGACGTGGGCAGGGGAACCGTCTGCTCGGCTTCGACTATGGGCTGCTGTGGCATGGAGGCGGATCGGCTCGGGGCACATGAGGTTACCGTAACGCATGAAAACACAATGAGGCAAAGGGATCGGGGTGTCCGTGTCTTCATGATCCTACCTGTTTCAGTTCGATGCGAAGGAGGAAGGAGCCGAAGGAATATAGGGATTCCGAGGGTTGTTTGAGGGTTAGCGAGTTGAGGGTTTGTGGGTTGAGGGTGGTGAGGGCGTGTGTGGGAGTTTGGGGGTGTGGAAGTTTGAGAGTTTGGGGGTGTGGGAGTTTGGGGGTTTGATTCGTGGCACGGCTTGGGTTACACTTGTGGGATGCGTGCTGTGTCCGGCATATTTCTTCGTGCCTGCAAGCGTTGTAAACCTATCGGCTTAGGCCCGCACCGACGGAACAAGCCAAGTGGGCTGAAGTTGCCCGCATACCCTCTCCTCCACCCTCTCGGGATTTTGTCATGACCAAACCTCGGCTGAGCTTCTGGCAGATCTGGAACATGAGCTTCGGGTTTCTGGGCATCCAGTTCGGTTTTGCGCTCCAAAATGCCAACGTAAGCCGCATTTTTGAGACCCTCGGCGCGAACGTCGGGGACATTCCGATCCTGTGGATCGCGGCGCCATTGACCGGGTTGCTGGTGCAGCCGATCATCGGCCACATGAGCGACAAGACGTGGGGGCGGCTCGGGCGGCGGCGGCCTTATTTCCTCGTGGGGGCGATCCTGGCGTCGGCGGCGCTGTTCATCATGCCCAACTCACCGGCGCTGTGGATGGCGGCGGGGATGTTGTGGATCATGGACGCCTCCATCAACGTGTCGATGGAGCCCTTTCGGGCGTTCGTGGGGGACATGCTGCATTCGGATCAACGGACGACGGGGTTTGCCATGCAGAGTTTCTTCATCGGCGTGGGCGCGGTGGTGGCCTCCGCCCTCCCCTACCTGCTGACGAACCTGTTCGGTGTGGCAAACACGGCCCCCGAACACGTGATTCCGGATTCCGTCAAGTGGTCGTTTTACCTGGGCGGGGCCGTGTTCTTCCTGGCGGTGTTGTGGACGGTGCTCCGCACCCGAGAGTATTCGCCGGAAGAGATGGATGCTTTCGGAGCGGCGTCGCACGGGCTGCAGACGCATGCGCACGCGCAGGTTGCCCCGGCCCCTGTTTTCTTCCGTCGTGGACAGGCATGGATAATCGCGGGGCTTGCGGCGGCGGGGGTGGTGTACGGAATGGGCTGGGCGAAGGAACTGTACATCCTCGCGTTCGGGCTGGCGTTCTACGGGGTGCTGCAAGTGATCAGTGGCGCACTCGTCCGCAACGAGCGGCGTGACGGAGGCATGGTATCCGTCATTTCCGACCTGTACGCTATGCCGAAGACGATGACACAGCTCGCCGTGGTGCAGTTCTTCTCGTGGCTGGCGCTGTTTGCGATGTGGATCTACACGACGCCGGCGGTCACGAGCCACGTGTACGGGGCGACCGATACCACGTCTGTCCTCTACAACGAGGGTGCGAACTGGGTCGGGATCCTGTTCGCCGTCTACAACGGGATCGCGGCGCTCGTCGCCTTTCTGCTGCCCGTCGTGGCGCGGCGCACGAGCCGGAAGGCGACGCACATGATCGCGCTGGTGTTGGGAGGCATCGGGCTGGCATCCATTTACGTGATCCGCGACCCGCAACTCCTGCTGCTGTCGATGCTGGGGGTGGGCATCGCATGGGCGAGCATCTTATCCATGCCTTATGCCATGCTCACAGGGGCGCTGCC
>DASSAV010000506.1:0-4934 GCA_035699265.1 Rhodothermales bacterium | reverse complement strand
GCCATCCTGCCCATTTCCGGGAAGGGGGGAAGCGACTGGAGGTACGCCTGGATTCCGGTGCTCGGGCCAGTCACCGGCAGTATTCTGGCCGCACTGGTCTATCTGGCGATCACTACACCCGCGCCGGTAACGGCCGTGCTGCCCTGACCGGACACGCTGGCGGGGGAAACTTGAACGGCAACGTTCCATACAGAGCACGAAAGCCCGAGGTCGAAATGGACCGCATGCGCCCATGCAAGTTTGCGATCTTGATGGTCCTCGTTCTTCCAGGAGCTGCGTTGCTTCTGCTCTTTGGTGGAGGATGTAACAGCCGGGAGGGTCAGGACGTAACACAGGCCGGGGCCCCGGGTGACAGTGGTATGGTTCGAGTGGATTCCGGCGGGGGAGGGCGGACGCTCCTGATCTCGCCGGCGAGCGGTCCGCCGGGCACCAGGGTTCGCCTGGTGGGATCCGGTTACGAGCCGAACACACTGCTCGACCTAGGGGTGGGGCCGGTCGATTCGGAGTACGAGATCATCGCGTCCGTGCGGACGGGCGACGAGGGCAAGCTGGACACGACCGTCGCGATACGCGCCCCGGCTTCCGACAGCACCCGCTACGTTTTCGTGGTAGCGGGCGATCAAGCACAATGGAAGGTGATCTCCGATCCTTTCACCATTACGAGTGAACCGATGAGCGACAAGCCAGGAGCTTCCGTGACCGTGCGTGGAACGCTTACGGACGAGGGCATCGAGTGTCAGGCTATGCGTGGCGATGACGGCGGGCTCTATACACTGACGGGCGATCTGGGCGGCTTCAGGACGGGTGACCGGGTGCGTGTCGAGGGCGTGGTGGCGGAGGTCTCCTTTTGCCAGCAGGGTACGACGATCAACGTTAGCCGGATCGAGAGGATCTGACGAAGCGTCAGCGCCTGGCCATCTCGGCCTGGATGGTCGGAGGGTGGATCAGCATCTCCTCTTCGATGGAAGCCGCGTATTCGCCAGTCAGTTTGGAAGCGGCGGCCCGGTCGACGATGACCGTCGCTTTGCGGTGCATCTGAATGATCGAAGCCGGCACCATGGCGGTCAGGGGGCCCTCAACGGCGGCGTGGATGGCGTCGGCCTTCGGCTCGCCGGAGGCTATCAGCAGTAACTCCTTGGATTCCATAACGGTACCCACGCCCATCGTGAGGGCGTAATGAGGCACGTTCTCTAACGAACCGAAAAAGCGGGCGTTGTCCAGGCGGGTGTTGTGCGTAAGCGTCTTGACGCGGGTCCTGGAGCCGAGAGACGATCCGGGTTCATTAAAGGCGATGTGGCCGTTGGCGCCGATGCCGAGCAGTTGCAGGTCGATGCCCCCGGCAGCTTCTATTTGCTGCTCGTACCACTTGCAATGGGCCTCGATGTCCGTCGCCATGCCGTTGGGAATGTGGATCCAGCGCTCGGGAATGTTGAGGTGTTTGAACAGGTTCTCCCGCATGAAGTGGGCGTAGCTCTGATCGTGGTCGGGGGGGAGGCCGACGTACTCATCCAGGTTGAACGTGGTGATTTTGGAGACGTCGAGTCCTTCCTTGTAGAGGCGGATGAGTTCATGATAGAGGCCGAGCGGGGTTGCCCCGGTCGCCAGCCCGAGCACCAGATCGGGCTTCCGGCGAAGACGGTCGGCGACGAACCGGGCGGATTCGGTACTTACGGCGTCGTAGTCTTCTTTGATGATGACGAACATGCGGAGTCAGTTAGCAGTGAGCAGTTAACAATGAATAGTTAGCAGTCAAGGGCAATCAACCTGCTAATGACGATAAACAAGTGACAAAGCTCAGGAGATGGTCCAGGTTTCGCCCGCGTTCAGGAGTTCGTTGAGGTCGCCTTCGCCGCGTTTTTCGGTGATGCCGGCGATCTGGGTGTGGAGGAGGTCGTCGTAGGTGGCCCGTTCCTCACGGTAGAAGACACCGAAGGGGCGTGGCATGTCCTGCCGCCAGAAGATGCGGCCGAGGAGGTGGGCCATTTCGCGGTTGGATTCGTCGTAGACCAGGCAGTCGGAGGCCGACCACTTACCGTCCGTCAGGTCTACTGCTTCCAGACTGAGCCCGTCGAGGCGGAGGCCCTTATTTCCGCCTTCGTACAGGAGGGGCTTTCCGTCTTCGACGAAGAGGGCGCTTTTGGCCTTTGTGTCTTTCTCGGTGAAGGAGAAGAAGGCGCCGTCGTTGAAGATGTTGCAGTTCTGGTAGATTTCGACGAACGCGGCGCCTTTGTGTCCGTGTGCGCGGCGGAGCGTCTCTTGCAAGTGCTTCGGGTCGCGGTCCATCGAACGAGCAACGAACGAGGCATCGGCCCCGAGCGCCAGCGCGACCGGGTTGAACGGGTGGTCGATGCTGCCGTAGGGGGTGCTCTTGGTGATCTTGCCCTGCTCGGAGGTCGGGCTGTACTGGCCCTTGGTGAGGCCGTAGATCTGGTTGTTGAACAGGAGGAGCTGGACGTTCAGGTTACGGCGCAGCAGGTGGATCAGGTGGTTGCCGCCGATGGAGAGGGAGTCGCCGTCGCCGGTGATGATCCACACGTCCAGATCGGGGCGGCTGGCCTTGAGGCCGGTGGCGATGGCCGGGGCGCGCCCGTGGATGGAGTGCATGCCGTAGGTGTTCATGTAGTACGGGAAGCGGCTGGAGCAGCCGATGCCGGAGATGAACACGGTCTTTTCCTTCGGAACGCCCAGCTCTGGCATGAGGCGCTGGACGGCGGCGAGGATGGCGTAGTCGCCGCAGCCGGGGCACCAGCGCACGTCCTGGTCGGTCGCGAAGTCCTTCCGGGAGAGTGTCGGAAGGGCGCCGTCGCCGTCCCCGCCGGGCGGGGGGAGCGTGGGTGCTTTTACGCCCGGCAGCGCAGGCTTCTTGCCCGCTCCCGGCGGCATGGCGGGCTTTCCGGCCGGGGGCATTGCGGGCTTGCCTGCGGGCCGGGCCGCGCCGGGCACGGCAGGTTTCTTTCCTGCGGGGAGCCCGGCCGGGGGCATCGCTGGCTTGGCGCCCGGAGGCAGGGTAGGCTTCACGCCTTTCGGCTTTCCGTTTTCGGGGTGGTGTTTTTCGTCAGACATTGTATTGATACGTAGTCAGTTGTCCAAAGCGGGTGGTAGGCGGAATGCGAACGTCACTTGTTGCCCTCCAGGACGATGGTGATTCCTGCGCCCACCGCACTCTTCTCCAGATTGAGATTCGCATATAAATCTAGGCCGACTCCCAGCTCCTTAATCGGCGTGAGAGAGCCTTGCAGGTTTGCGAGAACACCCAGCGTGGTATAATGAGATCGGGTGGAGCTATAATTAGTGCCGAATACGAGCGCCGGGCCGGCGGTGGCCGCGATGCGCGCCCATCGATTAACTCTTGACCGCCCTATCGCGATACTGAATGCGCCTACTGAGTCTCCGCCCAGGAGCCCGCTATTTCCATGGAGACTGGCCTGGAGGATGCGCTCGCGTCCGAAATTGGCACTGATCAGAGAGCAGAAGCCGTAGGGTGAGCCTGCCCCAAGGCCCACGGCAAACCAGCCTTTGTCGTGTTCCGGGGATGCCGGGCCAGGACCATAAGGCTGAGCGAAGACAATAGCCGGGATCATCAGGCAGAAAGTCGTTGCGGCCCAGCGGAGGCTATGTTCTGTTGGTGCGTACATGAACAGCAATCCGGTGAATCTGGCGCACCTTACCGCAGGCTGTCGCTAATCCCCTGCTCAATTTCGCTGGCTTTGAAGGGGGCGCCCTGGATTTTGTTGAGCGGCTGGAAGGGCAGGAGGAACCGGTCGCGCAGGATGCGGACGAGCTGGCCGTTGTTGAGCTCGGGAACCAGGTACCGGTCGAACCGACTGAAGATCGCGCCCAAGTCGGAGGGGAGCGGGTTGAGATGGTGCAGGTGGATGCTGCTCACCTTCAGCCCCTTGCTGCGCGCCCGGTCCACCGCCGCCTCGATGGCGCCTTTCGTGCTGCCCCAGCCGACGAGGAGCAAGTCTCCCGAATCATCCCCATGGATCTGTGTCGGCGGGATGGTGCGCGCGACGCGCTCGACCTTTTCGGCGCGGAGTTTCACCATGAACTGGTGGTTTTCCGGGTCGTAGGAGACGTTCCCGGTCTCGTGCTGCTTCTCCAGGCCGCCGATGCGGTGCTCCAGTCCGGGCGTTCCGGGCTTTGCCCAGGGACGGGCCAGCGTCTCTTCGTCGCGTACGTAGGGGAGGAACTCATCTTCCCGGTTGGGTCCGTCTGCGAAGCCGGGTTTGAAGGGTTTCAGGGCGTTCACGTCCGGGATAAGCCACGGCTCAGACCCATTGGCGAGATAGCCGTCGGCCAACAGAATGACGGGGGTCCGGTAGGTGACAGCGATGCGGCAGGCTTCATAGGCCGCGAAGAAGCAGTCGCCGGGGGAACTGGCCGCGACCACCGGGAGGGGGGCTTCGCCGTTGCGGCCGTAGACCGCCTGCAAGAGGTCGCTCTGCTCGGTTTTCGTGGGCAGGCCGGTGGAAGGGCCGCCGCGCTGCACGTCGATGACGACGAGTGGGAGCTCGGTCATGGCGGCGAGCCCGATGGCTTCCATCTTGAGCGCCATGCCGGGACCGCTGGTGCCCGTGACACCGAGTTGTCCACCGAAGCTCGCCCCGATGGCGGCGCCCACGCCCGCGATCTCGTCTTCCGCCTGCATCGTCATCACGCCGAAGTTCTTGTAGCGGCTGAGCGCGTGCAGGATGTCGGACGCCGGGGTAATGGGGTAGGTGCCGTAGAACAGGGGAAGCCCGCTCTTCCGGCTGGCCGTAACGAGGCCCAGCGCCAGCGCCTCCGTGCCATGGATCGCCCGGTACTTGCCGGGGGCGAGCTTCGCGGGCTGCACGTCGTAGCGGACGATGAACTGCTCCGTCGTCTCGCCATAGTGGTAGCCCTTGTTGAGCAGATGGAGGTTGGCGTCCCGGATCGCAGGCGTTTTCCCG
>DASSAV010000505.1:0-3014 GCA_035699265.1 Rhodothermales bacterium | reverse complement strand
TGGGGCGGATGGATTGCAAAATGAGGGCGCGTGCTTCTGTGACGGTCTTCACGAGTGTTGACGTGTTCGCGTGTTCTAGTGTTCGAGACTGTTTGGTAAAGTCGAATTCAGATCGTTAACAGGGCATTTCCATATCAGGTCTTCTCAGGAGAAGCCTCAAAACAGCCCTGATTTCCACCACCCCCAACCCCTCCTGTCCAGGAGGGGAGCTTCTTTGACCTCCTACCAAATAGTTTCTTAAAGTACGAACCCCCAACCCATCAACGCCCTCGAACAGGTGGACACCCCAACACCTGAACACAGCAATCTCCAAACATTACCCACATGCTTCGTCTGGACACCGAGTTTGCTACGCCGTTCCTGAAGGAACCGCTCGATTCGCTTCGGCCCCGGGTGCTGGAGGCCAATAAGACCGTACTCGACCGGAATGGTGCGGGAGGCGACATGCTGGGCTGGCGCGACATGCTCCAGGACCCGGACGAGTCTCTGCTGGATGATATCCGACAGACGGCCGACCGGATTCGGTCGGACGCGGACGTCCTGGTTTGCATCGGCATCGGGGGATCGTACCTCGGGGCGAAGGCGATGATCGAGGCGCTGACACCCTACTTCCAGAAGGGCGAGCGAAGCTCGCCTGAGGTGCTCTTTGCGGGCAACCAGTTGAGCGGCGCCTACCTGCAGCAGTTGCTGGAATACCTGGACGGAAAGTCGGTGTACGTCAACGTGATCTCCAAGAGCGGGACGACGCTGGAGCCGGCGGTCGCCTTCCGGTTCCTCCGGGAGTGGCTGCGCGAGCGGTTCCAGGACGCCGACCGGCGCATTATTGTCACGACCGATCCCGAATCCGGCGCCCTGAACCAGATGCAACGGGACCTGGGTTACAAGAAGTACGTGATCCCGCGGGACGTAGGGGGGCGGTTTTCCGTGCTGACGCCCGTGGGTCTGCTGCCGATCGCGGTAGCGGGCATCGACATCCACGCGTTGTTCCACGGGGCGGTGGACGGCTTCCGGCGGTTTTCCGGATCGGCGGAGGACAACCCGGCGCTGGATTACGCGGGCATGCGCTACCAGCTCTTGCAGCAGGGGTATGGCGTCGAGGTATTCGCCACGTTCGAGCCGCGCCTGGGCGGCATCGGCGAGTGGTGGCAGCAACTCTTCGGGGAGAGCGAGGGAAAGGAGCACAAGGGCCTCTTCCCCGCCCGCGTGCAGTACACCACCGACCTGCACTCCCTCGGCCAGTACGTGCAGCAAGGCCAGCGCATTCTGATCGAGACCTTCCTGATGGCGGAGGACGACGAGGGCGGCCTGAAGGTACCTGGCTTCGAGGCGAACCTGGACAAGCTGAACTATATCTCCGGGAAGACGATGACAGAGGTGAACCGGAAGGCCTATGAGGGCACGGCGCGCGCGCACAAAGCGGGGGGCGTCCCGAACACGACCGTGTGGATCGACCGGATCGCGCCGGAGACGCTGGGCGAATGCCTGTACTTCTTCGAGCACGCCGTGGCGGTGAGCGGCTACCTGCTCGGCGTCAACCCGTTCGACCAGCCGGGCGTGGAGGCGTACAAGAAGGAGATGTTCAGTCTGCTCGGGAAGGGTTGAAGGTTTGCAGGTTGAAAGTTGAAGGTCAGGGCCCTTGTCAGTTGAACCGAACCGCGGCCGTTGCGGCTGAGCCAGGAGCCGGGTATGCAAATGGTAGGTAGTGCGCGTGCTATTCCGGATCCGGCTGATCTGCTGCTGTCGGATGGATCCCTCAGGCTGGAGCCGATGGCTTTGCGGCACGCGGGGGCGCTGTTCGAGGCGGTGGAGATCTCGCGCGAGATGCTGGTGCGGTGGCTCACCTCGATGATGGCGCCGGATACACCTGAGGAAACGGCGACGTTCGTCTCGGAGCGCGCGGAGCGCTGGCGGGCGGGGACGGAGTTTTACTTCGTGCTCAAGGACGGGGCGGACTGTGTGGGGATTGCCTTCCTGAACACGTTTCACCCGCGGCACCGGTTTGCTAACCTCGGGTACTGGGTGCGAACGGATCGGGCGGGACGGGGGTATGCCACCAGGGCTGTGCGCCTGCTGGCCCGGTTCGGATTCGAGCAGTTCGGGCTGTGCCGGATCGAGATCGTGACGGACGTGGAGAACGTCGCCAGCCAGCGGGTGGCGGAGAAGGCGGGGGCGCTCCGGGAAGGCGTGCTGCGCAACCGGCTCGTCGGTGAGCGGGGCCCGTGCGACGGGGTGATGTTTTCGCTGGTGCCGGAAGACCTTGGCGATTTTGGATTTTAGATTTTGGGATTTTGGATTTAGGGTTGGCCGACCGCTTCCGAAGGTTGATTGACGAATGCTACACACGCCACAGATAATTGAGGTTGAGCCTCGTGAGGACTTTACGCTCCTGCTAACGTTCACCAACGGAGAGCAGCGCGTTTTCGACATGAGGCCAGAGTTGGAGACCGTGGTTTTCAGTCCCCTTAGAGACCTGTCGCTGTTCAAGCAGGTGAAGGTCGTTTTTGGCTGTCTTGAGTGGCCTGGTGAGCGCGATCTGGCATACGACATGCTGTACGTCCAATCGGAACCCGTGCCAATGGGGGCGGGATAAGGCGATGCGACTCGGTTCAGGTTTTACGGACGGTCGCACCCCTATTTCTGCTTGCCTAAGCCCTGTTCTGTCTATACCTTGCAGGAACAACTCTGGATGCGGCCGGGCGGTCTGCCGGGCCGTGGTAACGTTCAATAGTTTACAGGATCCATGCGCGCACGACTTATTCTCCTGGCCGCCGCCCTGTGCATGACCGCCTCGGCGCGGGCACAGGATGGGGGGTGGACACAACTATTCGATGGAAAAGACCTGGAAGGGTGGCAGCACGTCGGCGAGGGCGACTTCGTCGTCGAAGACGGGGTGCTGAAGACACAGGGCGGGATGGGGCTGCTCTGGTATACCGGGCAGAAGTTCGAAAACGAGGTCATCCGGGTGGTCTACAAGAACCCCGGCGGCAAGAACGCCGGCGTCTACATCCGCATCC
>DASSAV010000504.1:0-5354 GCA_035699265.1 Rhodothermales bacterium | reverse complement strand
ATTTCGGGTGACTGTACGTATCCGTTGAGTACGTCGAGCAGCCGCTGCCGTACCATCGGAAACAGGTGCCCTTGTTTCATCACGCCGCCGCCGAGGATGATGCGCCGAGGGGAGAGCACGTAGACGTAACTGGCGAGGGCGTGCGCGAGGTAGTGCGCTTCGAACGCCCATGCCTGATGGTCCGGCGGGAGGTCTTCTGCCTTCGTACCCCATCGGGCTTCCAGGGCCGGGCCGCTCGCCATCCCCTCCAGGCAGTCGCCGTGGTAAGGGCACGTTCCGGGGACGTCGTCGCCGGGCGCGCGGGGGACCATGACGTGGCCCATTTCGGGGTGGATCAGCCCGTGCAAGGGTGTGTTGTTCACGAGGCCGCCTCCGCCGATGCCAGTCCCGACGGTGAGATAGAGAAACGTGTCGAGGCCCTGCGCAGCACCCCAGGTGTACTCGCCGAGTGCGGCCGCATTTACGTCGGTGTCGAAGGCGACTGGGACGTTCAGGGCGTCTCGAATGGCGCCCGCGAAGTCGGTGTCGGCCCAGCCGGGCTTCGGCGTCGTGGTGATGTGGCCGAACGTTGGAGAGGCGGGGTCGGGGTCGACAGGCCCGAACGAACCAATGCCGATGGCCGCCAGGGGAGCGGGGGAGGACCGGAAGAACGCGACGACTCGGCTGAAGGTCTCGGCGGGCGTCGTCGTGGGGATCTGTTCGATGCGGCGGAGGTCGTCCGGTCCGGTGCCGACGGCGCAGATGAATTTGGTGCCGCCTGCCTCGATGCCGCCGAATGTCTTAGACGTTTGCAGGTGCATGGGTGATCGGGAAGGGGAGGGGGGAAAGGTGAGAGGAGGAAAGGACGAGGGGAGGAGTCTTTGAATCCAAAATCCAAAATCTAAACTCTAAAAGCCAAAATGGAGACGGTGGAAGAGAGGAGGAAAGGAGGATTGGGAGTGAGAGAGAGGAAGGGGGGATTGACGCGGCGGGTTCTACTTGAAGGGTAAAATGCTGGCGTCTGGCGGCTCCAGCCTGCGTTCGTGCGGCTCCGGCGCAGAAGAATTGATCTGCATTTCGAATTCCTTTATGGGGAAGGGAATGTGGATGTTTTCGGTGCGGTATCGGGTGAGGATCTGCTTGATGAACAGGTGCCGGGCGGCATACTGGTCCATGAACGCCAGGACCGGCAGGTAGACGACGAAGTTGACGCCGAACTCTCCGAGCGCCTGGTACTCCACGGTGGGCTCGTGCAGACCGGCTTTCGGACCGGAAATCTCCTGCATGACCTGCCGGGCCACCTCCCGCGTGACGCGCTCGACTTGGTCCAGGTCACTGCCGTAGTCCACGCCCATCGGAATCCGGATGAGCATTTCGCGCTCGGGGAGGCTGTAGTTGGTCACCGTGGAAGAGGCCACTTTCGAGTTGGGCACGATGACGAGGTTGTCCTGGATCGTGCGCACGGCAGTGGAGCGCCAGTTGATGTCGACGATCTGGCCCTCGTTGCCGGTATCCAGCAGGACCCAGTCGCCGGGATTGAGCTGGCGCGCGGCGAGGAGGTAGAGGCCGGCGAAGACATTGGCAAGCGTCTCCTGCAAGGCAAGGGCGACGGCGAGGCCGCCGACGCCCAGGGCGGTGAGCAACGGCGTGATCGCATAACCGAGCCGCCCGATAATGATGAGCAATCCGACGGTGTAGATCAGGATACGGACGAGGTTCGGGATCAGCGACGTCGGCGGGAGGAAGGTCTGGTCCCGGTGGGCATAGGAGGCGATCAGGCCGGCCGCCGTCCGCGCCGCCACGACGGTGATGGACCAGACGAGTGTGACGGCCAGGACCGTGCGGAGGGTCGCTTCCGTCTTGGAGTCAGCCGTTGTGGTTTGTACGGCGAGGTAGATCCCGAAGATGAGACCCCAGACCACGGGCATGCCCCGGAAGGCGACGACGAGCACGTTGTCGGCGCGCCAGAGCGTGCGGAGGGCGACGGCGTGCAGCCGTTTGAGGACGAACTTCTCTACGAAGAGCCCGAGCAGAATCCCGAACAGGATGCAGGCGGCCGGGATCAGGATTTCAGGGGTGGTGAGAGGCTGCATCAGCACTGATCGCAGGTGTCAGGCCGATCCCATTCCCTACGCATCCGCTCAATCTCGGCATCGATCTCGCTGATTGACTTGCCGGTTCCCCATGCGCCGCGTGTGTCTTCCAACATATGCCGCACGTCCTGAGGAGAATGACGCTGGCGAACTTGGTCGAGTACGGTTACAACGATGTGATGTCGTCCCTCTGCGGGCCGCGGTCCCAGCCACTTGACTGTTCCGTTCTCGTAGATGCCTTCGTATGTCTTGGACATGCGCCCTCCGTTTTGGCTAACGCTTACCAAATATAGGATTGGCGGAACTGATAAGGTAACGCGCCCCGGTGACGGCAGATCCGGGATTGGACCTAGAGTCAGGACCAGCAGGGTACGACGGTTTCCAGGAGCCGTTGCGTGACCTGGCGATTGTGGGCGACGACTTGGCCGCTGCTCGTGGTCGGCTCCGGGTCGTGCAGGGTGGGGGTGAGGGTCGTTTGCAGCCGGTCTCTCCATCGGTCCAGCCAGTCTTGCGGCAGCCGGCCGGGGAGCGGCTCGTCCTGGAGCAGGAAATAGAGCAGTGCCCAGACGCGCGTGGCGGCGTCGAAGTCATAGCCGCCACCGAGCGTAAAGACGGCCCGGCCCTCGGTGTGCGCGTCCGATAGTTGGATGAGACGTCGGAAGAGGGCCTCATAAGCGTGGGTCGAGAGCCGGAGATGGGCGAGGGGGTCCTGCAGGTGGGCGTCCGCGCCCGCTTGGATGAGGAGCACGTCCGGGCCGAACCAGGCCAGCGCATGCGGCACCACCCGCTCGAACTCTTCCAGGTACGAATCGTCGCTGGTGCCGGGCTCCAGCGGTACGTTCAGTTTGAGGCCTTTCCCGGCGCCATCGCCGATCTCGTGGATGGTGCCCGTTCCGGGGAAGAGATACCGTCCGGACTCATGTAGGCTGAGGTTCAGGAGGGCCGGGTCGCTGTAGTGCAGCCACTGGACCCCATCGCCGTGGTGCACGTCGACGTCGATGTAGGCCACGCGCAGCCCGCAACCCTCAAAATGGCGGATGGCGGCGGAGAGGTCGTTGTAGACGCAGAAGCCCGAGGCCAGGGCGTGCTGGGCGTGGTGCAGGCCGCCGCCCAGTTGGAGCACCCGCCGGGCCGAGCCATCCGCCACCATCCGGGCCGCGTGCAGCGTCCCGCCCACGAGATACCGTGTCGCCGTGTCCATCCCCTGAAAGGTCGGGACGTCCATCGTTTCGAGGCCGTAATCGGAGGCATCCGGGAGCGGACAGCCCGTTGATGCGGCCTCGACCTGCTGGACGTAGGCCTCGCTGTGGATGGCCCGGATCTCTTCCCGTGTGGCGGGCTGAGGGAGGACGGGGTCGAAAGCGTGCCCCATCGTTTCCAGCAGATCGATGAGCATCCGCTGCCTGAGGGGGCTGAACGGATGCTGCGGGCCGAACCAGTAGTCGAGGTAGCGTGGATGGTAGACGACAGGGGCCATGCGCGCGCAATAGCGAATGGGAGACAGGAGGAAAGTGCGTGTTCTGATTCTATCCCAACCTGCTTGTTCCGCTTCGCCTTCAATCCTCCGGCGGCCAGGTTACGTTCAGGCCGCCCAGCCGGAGGGCATCAGCCAGAGCGCGCGTGTTGAGCGTGTCGACGCGCAGGATGACGAGCGTCTGCTTATTGGCCTTCGGATAAGTGAGCACCGAGTGGATATTCACATCCTGCGCATCGACCAGGGCGGCCACGCGAGCGAGCTGGCCGGGTGTGTCTGCGAGTTGGACGGCGATGCGCCCGGTCGGCTTCTGGAGACCGGTCAGGCGGATGATGGCGTCGAGCAGGTCTGTTCCGGTGACCATGCCGACGAGTTTCGGGCCTTCCATGACCGGCAGGCAGCCGATCTTGTGGCGCCGCATGAGGCGAGCCGCTTCCTCGACCGGGTCGAGCGGGGTGGTGGTAATCACGCTGCGTGCCATCACGTGGGACACCTCCACCTCTTCTGAGAAGGGAGCCGGGTGCAGCACGCTGGTCGCGTAGCGCAGGTCGCGGTCGGTCACGATGCCGACGAGCAGATCGTTTTGCAGGACGGGCAGGTGGCGCACGTCGTGGTGCTGCATCGCATGATAGGCGTCAGCCAGGCTGGTGTCGACCGAAATGGTGACGGCCGGGCCGTGCATGATGTCTCGAACGAGCATCGGGCGTCGGGGGAAGTCCGGGTCAGGGAAGCGAAATGCGCGTGTGGCGCACGGTGATAAGTTACAGGATATCTGCCCGGCGTATCACGATTGTTGAAAAAAAGGGCAACACGCTGGCAAACGCGCCCGTTAGGAAACTCGACTGCGTGTCGCTGCGCCTGCTCGGAAGGGTGGCGCGTCGTTCGGCTTGCTGGTGGCGGACCGAGAGTATCCATGTCAAGCTCGTCGCCCTGGTATGATGGCGTGTGGCGGCAGTCCGGTATTTGCGAGTAGAACCAGCAGACAAAGTGCCATGCCCGTCGAACATATTGCTAGTAGAAGAAAACGGTTCGGGAAACGGATCAGCCGGATCGTCCGGCTGCGGCATATCAACCAGAGCCTACGGCACCGCTTGAAGGAGTACAGACGGCTCATGTTCGTGGCTGGTGCGGCTGCCATCGTTTTGGGGCTCAGCCTCGGTTTCGTACTACTCCGGGGATCGTCGCCTGTATTGCTGGGCGCCGGCAGGGCGGGGGTCAGAACGATCGCGGCGGGAGTAGGCGGATCGCTGACTCCGGCCCAACCTCCGGAGCCGAGGTCAGGAGTGGAAATGAAGGCGCCGCCAGCCTCGCCGGACAGCAGTCCCGGCCAAAACGTCGGGTCGGGCGAGGCGAGCTACTATGGAAATGAAGTCGCTGGAAACCCTACGGCCAGCGGCGAACGGTTCAATCCGGACGCGCTCACGGCTGCACATCGCACGCTCCCGCTGGGGTCTCGCGTGCGGGTTACCAACGTGCGCAATGGAAAGTCGGTTGTGGTCCGCATCAATGATCGAGGGCCGTATGCCAGGCGGCGGGTAATCGATTTATCGCGGGCAGCGGCCGGGAAGATCGGGATGCTGAGCCGAGGGGTCGCCACCGTGCGGCTCGAATTGTTGCGGTAAAGAAGGAGCGGCTGGCTCCGGATGCTCTCATTACACCTGACACGACGGGGAGGGTGAGGAAACGAGGAATACGGCGGTGCTGGAGCCCCTTCCGGGGCTTTGTGGCGGGATGCCGATTGTCGGAGGGCGGGCAATCTTGAAAAATGAGGTTCCGGGGCGTAGGTTTGGCCGGTCCATATCGGCCAC
>DASSAV010000503.1:0-5074 GCA_035699265.1 Rhodothermales bacterium | reverse complement strand
GTGAGGGTTTCGACGAAGGCGATGGCTTCGCCGGTGGATTTCATTTCGGGGCCGAGTTCTTTGCGCACTTCGGGGAACTTGTCCCAGGAGAACACTGGCTCTTTGATGGCGAAGCCGACGAGCTTCGATTCCAGGGCACCTGCTTCCCGGAAGGTTTTGAGCTTTTCGCCGAGCATGATCTTGGTGGCGATGTTGCTGATGGGGATGCCGGTGGCTTTGGCGACGAAGGGCACGGTGCGGGAGGCGCGGGGATTGGCCTCAATGACGTACACCGTCTCGCCCTTTACTACGAGCTGGACGTTGATGAGGCCTTTCACCTGGAGCCGCCGGGCGATGTCCTCGACGTAGCGGCGGATGGTGTTCTGGACGGTCTCGCTGAGCGAGAAGGGGGGGAGGACGGCGGTGGAGTCGCCGGAGTGGACGCCTGCCGGTTCGATCTGCTGCATGACGCCCGCGATCCAGACCTCCTCGCCGTCACTGACGGCGTCGCAGTCGATTTCGACGGCGCCTTCGAGGAAGAGGTCGAGCAGGATGAGGTTATCGGGGAGCAGCTTGAGGATGCGGTTGACGTACTGTTCGACTTCTTTCTTATTGATGGCGATGCGCATGCCCTGACCACCGAGGACGTAGCTGGGGCGGACGAGGATCGGGTAGCCGATGCGCTCGGCGGTCTGTACCGCCTCGGAGACGTTGTGGGCCGTTCCGTAGGGCGGGTAGGGAATCTCCAGTTCCTTGAGCACGCCGGAGAACTTGCCCCGGTCCTCGGCGAGATCCATAAACTCGAACGGAGTCCCGAAGATGTGAATGCCCCTCTCGTGGAGCCGCTCCGCGATCTTGAGCGCCGTCTGCCCGCCCAACTGGACGATCACGCCTTCCGGTTTCTCCATCTCGATGACGTCCAGCACCTTTTCCCAGAAGATCGGCTCGAAGTAGAGCTTGTCCGCCACGTCGAAGTCGGTGGAGACCGTTTCCGGATTGCAGTTGACCATGAGGGCTTCATAGCCTGCCTCACGAGCGGCGAGGACGCCGTGGACGCACGAGTAGTCGAACTCGATCCCCTGCCCGATGCGGTTGGGGCCGCTGCCGAGGATGAGCACCTTCTTTCGGTCGGTCACCTGGCTTTCGTTAAAGCCGTCGTAGCTGGAATAGAAGTAGGGCGTCTGGGCCGGAAACTCGCCGGCGCACGTATCTACGAGCTGGTACGAGGGCACGACACCCTGTTCTTTGCGATGCGCGCGCACCTCGTCCTCCGTCGGCCCCTTCTTTGAGCCTGGATTCTTCTGCAGGAGGTACGCGATCTGCAGGTCCGAGAAGCCGTACTGCTTTACCTGCCGCATGAAGGCAGCGTCCATCCGGTCCAGGGTGCGGGTTGCGATCTCATTTTCGAGGTCCACGATGTCGCGGATCTGATAGAGGAACCAGGGGTCGACGCGCGTGATGTCCGCCACCTCTTCGACCGAGGCGCCCTGCTTGAACGCATTGCGGATCTGAAGCGTGCGGTCCCAGTAGGGCCGCTTGAGCCGGTCCCGCACTTCTATCCGCGAGCTCTCCTCCCGGTCCGCGCCGAGGCCCGCATAGCCATTCTCAAGGCTCTGCCAGGCCTTCTGGAGGCTTTCCGGGAAGGTGCGGCCGATGGCCATGACCTCGCCTACGGCCTTCATCTGGGTGGTCAGCTCCTCGTCCACGCCCTCGAATTTGTCGAAGTTGAAGCGGGGGATCTTCGTGACGACGTAATCGATGCTGGGTTCGAAGCAGGCACTGGTGGTGCCGGTCACGTCGTTCGGCAACTCGTCCAGCGTGTAGCCGACGGCCAGCCGGGCGGCGACTTTGGCGATGGGATACCCGGTGGCCTTGGAGGCGAGGGCGGAGGAGCGGGAGACGCGGGGATTGATCTCGATGGCGATCATGCGCCCGCTGTTGGGGTCTACGGCAAATTGCACGTTGCAGCCGCCGGCGAAAGTGCCGATGGACCGCATCATGCGGATCGCGGCGTCGCGCATCCGCTGGTACTGCTTATCGGTCAGCGTCTGCGCCGGGGCGACCGTCAGAGAGTCGCCCGTATGGACGCCCATCGGATCGACGTTTTCGATGGAGCAGATGATGATGACATTGTCGTTGGCGTCGCGCAGGAGCTCCAGTTCGTATTCCTTCCAGCCGAACAGGCACTCTTCCATGAGCACCTGGTGTACGGGGGACAGTTCGAGGCCGCGCGTGACCTTCTTGTCGAACTCCTCCGCACGCCAGACGATACCGCCGCCGGAGCCGCCGAGGGTAAAGGAAGGCCGGATTACGACGGGCAGCCCGCCCAGTTCCTGGGTGATCTCTTTCGCTTCGAGCAGGCTCTTGGCGACCCGGCTGCGCGCCTGGTCGATCCCGATCCGCTCCATGAGGTCGCGGAATTTCTGCCGGTCCTCCGTGATCTGGATGGCATCGATATCCACGCCGATGATGTCGATCCCCTTCTCCTTCCAGAAGCCCTCCTCGTGGAGCACTTCCGCCAGGTTGAGCGCCGTCTGTCCGCCCATCGTGGGCAATACGGCGTCAGGCTTTTCTCTTTCCACAACCCGTTTGAGGGACTCCGGGGTGAGCGGTTCCAGGTATACCCGATCGGCCGTCATGGGGTCGGTCATGATGGTGGCCGGGTTGGAGTTGATGAGCGACACCTCGTAGCCTTCCTTGCGGAGCGAGCGCGCCGCCTGGCTGCCGGAGTAGTCGAACTCGCAGGCCTGCCCGATCACGATCGGGCCGGAGCCGATGAGGAGGATCTTCTTTATGTCGGTACGCTTGGGCATTTGCCGATTTTGGATTTTGGATTTTGAATTCAGGACCGCCGACGGCAGACAGCCGACCGCCACTTATTTGTTCGCGCTTATGCTATCACACATCAAATCAGTCTTCGACATCGTCTACGCCACCTGTTACTGAAAGGTCAAGGCCATCATGCTGCCAGTCCACAAATAGCCGAGTTCCGTCAGTGAACTCAAGGCCGAACTCGCCAGTACGATGGCGGAACGCTCTCGCTACCACCTTTCCATGCAGCAACTCGGTGGCTCTCTGAGCCTCTTCGGCTAAGATGTCGGCATTCTGTTTAGGCATCAAAGGTGATGGTCCGCTGCCAGCTGTCTCATCCTGACACCGAAACGGCTCAGTTCGACCAACAGCTTTTCGTACGTGTTCATCGTCAGGCAGAGGCAGTTCGCCCCTGAGTTTGAGTAGCAGGCAGCGCAACTCCCACGCGCGCTGCACGGGATTGGGTCTCTCTCGCTGCGTTCCGACGGTTTTGCGAATGTGACCGGGATCGTTCATCTGGTACCGCCCTGCTGGGGTGCGGGTTGGCTGTCCGGTGAGAGGACGGCTTCGAGTGCGCCGGTGAGGTAGACGAGGGGAGCGTTCCAGTTGATGGCGATTTCGTTGGACGCGTACGAGCACTGGTCGTCCAGATACGATAAGGCGGGCAAGCGCGAGGGGTAGCCGGAGCACTGGTCCTGCTGGCCGGGGTTGGGGCCGCCGGCCAGCAGGCCGGGCACTGGGTCCACCACGTCGTCGCTTTCGGAGGGCCGGTGGTGCGGGTGCATGGGTGTGCGGTCTCCGAAGCCGGTGACGAAGGAGTATCCGGTGGGGTTGCGGCCGAGGATATAGTCGAGGTTGGCGCGGGCGGCATCCAGGTACGTCGAATCCTTTGTAAGCGCGAACGCCTGGATGAGGGCCATGCCCTGATTGGCGGCCACGGCGTTGCTGCCCCAGACGAAGTCGCGCGCGCCGGCGCCCATGGGGATGCGGAGAGGAGAGGTCCGGTAGGCTTGCCGGAGCGTATCGGCGAGCGCGAGGAGCGGCCCCGTGATGCGGCGGCGGTCGAAGGAGGCGGGGAGGTTGTCCAGGTGACGGGCGAGGGTATAGTAGGCCAGGGTTCGCACACTGCCCCAGGAGGGCACGTTCAGCGCGCCCGGATCCCCGACCACGTCGAGCAGGCTGTCGGCGCCGGTGGTGACGAAGAGTTCGGCCGCGGCCCACGAGAACTCGTCGGCGACGGCGCGGTCGCCGTAGGCGCCGGTTTCGATGTCGGGGTCGTACATGCGGTTGAGCTCTTCCTGGCGGTAGAGCACGTCCGGGTGGAGGCGGGCCCACTGCCACGCGGCTACGGCCGCCGTGCGCATGGAATCGGCGAGGCCCGGCAGTTCGTTCTCATATTCGGCAAAGATGCGGCTCGCCTGGGCCATCACCGCCGCAAAGTCGAGGGCCGCCGCTGTGCTTTTCTGGACGACGTAGCGGGTCGCCACGTCCTGCTCGGGCCTTACGAAGCCACTGAACTCCGCGGTCGTCAGCTTGTGGTAGACGCCGCCGTCGGCCGGGTCCTGCATGGCCAGCATCCAGCGCAGGTTCCAGAGCGCCTCGTCGAGCACGTCAGGCACGCGGTTATCGCTTTCCGGGATGTCGACCGCAAGCGCCAGCATATAGGCCGGGTAGTGCTCGTACAGGGCCAGCAGGGTATAGGTGCTGATGCCGGAATTGACGACGTACTTATTATAGTCGCCCGCGTCGTACCAGCCCTTCGGGGCGGAGATGACCGCGCCTGCCGCGCGTGTCGGCCCCGCGGCCGAGGGGTGGATCAGCACAACGGTATCCGGGTGACCCTCTGCGCGCGCCCACTTCCCGGCGTAGCGGGCCTCCAGCGGCGTCGAGACGCGCTGGTAATAGAAGCCTTTGATGGCGCCTTTCAGCAGGGCCTCGTGAACGTGTTCGCGCACCTCGAAGGGGTAGGAGGCGGCGGCCCCGGCCCTCAGGACGTAGGTTCCGGGTTCCCGGAGGGCAGAGAAATCGATGGTGCGGAAGCTGGAACCGGCGGGAGCCCAGGCCCTGGCAGGGCCGATATCACCGCGGAGCACCGTATCGCCGCCGTTCTCCGACACCACGCTGAAGGCGCCGGAAATCGAGTCCGGCACGACGGCCAGCTTGGATTGATCCGGGTAGAAGCCGATCTGATCGAGGAATATCGTGTTCGCACCCTGCGCACGCAGGCTTGAGGCACCGGTGGCGAACAGGCACAGGAGCGCGATGCAGTACGGGAGTAGTGTGC
>DASSAV010000502.1:0-6920 GCA_035699265.1 Rhodothermales bacterium | reverse complement strand
CGCGCCGGGAACGTGTACACGTCGGATTCGGGCACAGGCACGATCTATCGCCTGTCCCACGGCAACGTGTCGGCGTGGCTCACCGACGACCGGGTGACCTCGCCCAACGGATTGTTCGCGGAAAGGGGGCAATTGGTGGTCGCCGCCTCCGACAGCAAAGCGCAGAACCCCGGAAACGCCCGCTACATGAAGTCGATCTCCTACAGCGGTCGGACGATCAAGCCGCTGAAGGATCAGGTCGGACTCGGCGCCATCGACGCGGTGGAGCCCGACGGCACGGGTGGCTACTTCCTCACCGACTGGGGCGCTGGGACGGTCCTGTATTACACGCCCGAGATCGGCGCCGTGCAGCTCGTCAAGCTCGGCCAGGGCACCGCGGACATGGACTACGTCCCGGAAACCGGCATGATCTACCTTCCGGTGATGATGTCCGATGAACTGGTGGCGTTCAAAGTGACCCGGAAAAAGTAATACCAAATCCGGTTATTCACTTGACGAATGGTAAAAGCAAAAGAAGCTCCCCTCCTTTCCAAGGAGGGGATACAGGGGTGGTTTGCATCTGCTCCGAAACCAGCACTGTTCAACCGGATTTAGTATAATACCGTTTTTCTGGAATCAGCGTGCAAGCATGCAGGAGCGGTAAGGTGGTGTGGAAGTGAAGTGGTGAACTGCATCCTCCACGCCCTCACCACCCCATCATACCCTCCTCCTCTCTCCCTCTCTCCCTTTCCTGAACCCCCTCTCTCCCTTTCCCCCTCTCCTACACTCCCCCCGCAGGCTCCAGCAGCTTGCGAAGCCGGGCGAGGATCTGCTCCTTTACGAAGGGTTTGGCGATGTATCCATCGAACCCGGCTTCGAGGAAGCGTTCACGGTCGCCGGGAAGGGCGTAGGCCGTGCACGCGAGGATAGGTGTGGCAGCGTACCCTTCCATGCTCCGCAATGCCTGAAATACCTCGAAGCCCGTTCGGCTGTCCGAGAGGTTAATGTCCACCAGGAAAGCGTCGAACATCGTGGATGCCGCGGCCCCGACGGCTTCTTCCAGGTCGCGCACCGCGGCCAGTTCGTAGCGCTCCTGCAGCATCAGCCGGAGCAGCAATTGCGTCTCGGCACTGTCCTCTACGGCCAGTATCTTCTTTCTATGGGGAACGGAGGTCGCGCTTGTTGTGGCGGCAGGCGGGGATGCCGTCTCCCCGGCATCGGATCGGGGAAAGCGTACGGTCAGCACCGTGCCCTCCCCCTTCTCGCTCTGGACCTCGATGGAGCCGTCCATCAGGTGTACGAGGCGGTTCGTGATCGTCAGGCCTAGGCCGGTGCCTTCGTGCGATCGTGAGAGCCCGTCGGATTCCTGGCGAAATTCCTCGAAGAGGTGAGGGAGGAAGTCGGGGGCGATGCCGACCCCGGTATCCTGGACGCGCACCCACGACTCGTGCGAGCTCGCGCCGGCCGTCATGGTGATGCCGCCCTCGCGCGTGAACTTGATGGCGTTGGAGATCAGGTTGGCGAGCACGCGCCCCGCAGCGGCGGGGTCGAGCCTTGCCAGGACAGGTTCGTCCGAGATGCTGATTTCGAGCGTGAGTCCCTTGTCCTCCGCCTGCTGGCGGAACAGGGCGGCCGTCTCATGCACGAAGACACCCAGGTCGACGGTCTCCGGACGCAGGTTCACAGAGCGGCTTTCGAGTTGGGCGAGGTCGAGCACGGAGTTGAGCGTCTCCAGCAGGCGTTGTCCGGCCTGCATGATCCTGCCGACGATCTCTTTCCCCTCGCCCGAAAAGTCCAAAGCGAGGACTTCCGAGAACCCGATGATGGAGGTGAGCGGGGTTCGGATCTCGTGGCTCATGTTGGCGAGGAGCGAACTTTTCAAGCGGTTCATCTCCTCTGCCTTCTCTTTGGCCGCAATCAACTCGGCTTCGTACCGCTTCCGGTCCGTAATGTCTGTAATCATGCCCAGGGCGCCGGTAAAGGTACCGTCTGCCGAGGCAAGAGGGCTGGCGGATATGATGGTCCAGAGATCCGAGCTGTCTCGCCGGCGGAAGCGGAAGTCGTGATGCTCTCTGCTCCCCTGCCGCCGCCGCTCGAAGTTTGCCTCGGCCACCGCGCGCGCGTCGTCGTCCATGAAGTCGAACATGGCGCGGCCGAGCATTTCCTCGGGCGTATAGCCGAGCATTTCGGCCATGCGCTCGTTCACGTAGGTTGTCCGGGCCTGCTGGTCCAGCAGCCACACCCCCTCCTGCGCTGTGTTTACGATGGTTCGGTAGAGCTCCTCGCTCTGGCGACGGGCCACCTCGGCCTGTTTCTGCCCGTTGACGTTCGTGCAGGTGCCGACCCATTCGACGAAGGCCCCGTCGGAATCGAATACGGGAGTGGCCCGGCTGGCGAACCAGTGGTATTCCCCGTCGCGGCGGCGGACGCGGAATTCGGTTTCGTAGAGCGTCTTCGAGGCGACGTGCGTTCGCCATGCCTCCGCCACTCGGGAGCGGTCGTCGGAATGCACCGCATCGGCCCAGCCCCATCCAAATATTTCTTCAGGCTTCTGCCCCGTGAAGTCGGCCCAGGCGTGGCTGAGTTCCGTGACTTCTCCGGCCTCGTTCGCCAGCCAGACCACCTGAGCGGTTGCGAACACGAGCGAGCGAAAGCGGCGCTCGCTTTCGGCCAGCGCCTGCTCGCTACGCTGCCGCTTGAACAGGCCGCCCAGCGTATTAGCAATCGTTTTGAGGACGGCTCTCTCGGCGGAGGTCCAGATGCGCTCGGCCGTGCAGTCGTCGAGGCCCACGAACCCGAACCATTCGTCATCTACTACGATGGGCAGGATGAGGAGCGAAAGGATATCCTGTGCTTCCATGTGGGCGCGCGTAGGCTGCGGCAGATCACGCACGAGGCCGCCTACGGCTTTGCCCCGGGCCAGCGCATCCGCCCACTCGGAGAGGAACTTATCGTAGGGCTGGTTTTGAAGCTCGGGGTTGTCTATCTGCGGCGTGATCCCTGAACGCGTCCATTCGAACCGCTGGCTCATGAGCAGGATGCCGGAGTCGGGGCGGGAATGGTTCTCGAACACGTACACCCGGTCCACCCCGGTTCGCTCGCCGATGAGCCGGATGGCCGTCTGGGCCGCCGTGGTGAGGTCCGTCTCCTTCGTGAGAACCTGTGCGACCTTCGCCGCCGTATCCAGAAGGGCGTCCCGTTCCAGGATGAGCTGCTCGAAGGCTCTTTGCTCTGAGATGTCGTGCATCACGGCTGAGGTCTCCCGCATCCCTCGGTGTCTTCGATCAGTCTCATGTGCGGGAAACTGGATGCAGTACGGCCGCTCATGGTGCAAACAGGCAATAAGGTCTCTTGCGTGGGATGTGTCGGTTCGTGCATCGCGCTCGTGGGGCCTAAAGCGCTGGTATCGGTACTTGCCGTCTGAACTTAACCGGAAAAGCGGGCCGGCAGCCCACGTGGACGGCGTGTCCGGCGCGCCGAGGATGTTCGTGCGCCCGGAAAAAATGGAGTCGAACGGACGAACCTGAATCGGCTCTACGGGCGTTGTTACATGATATCCGATGCAGGACAGGGTGCCGAGCCCCAGGTGCATGAGGGCCATTTCGGAGCTACCGACGGCCAGGCATCGTTTGAGAATGAAAAGCAGGAGTACAGATGACGATTCTCGCCCTCGAAGGGGTCAGCAAAAACTACGGGACGAAGCCCCTGCTCGAAGACGTGAACTTCGGGCTGGAGCACGATGAGAAGATGGGGATTATCGGGCGCAACGGGTCCGGCAAGACCACGCTCCTGCGGATGATAGCCGGGGTAGAGCCGCCGGACCGTGGGCGCGTGATCCTGGGGAGTGGGCGCACCGTGGGCTACGTGCCGCAAAACCCCCCGTTCGACCCGGAGCAGACCGTCCTGGATTCGGTGTTCGATCAAGGGAGCGAGCGAATGCGCCTGCTGCACGACTATGAAGCGGCGTGCCGGGCGCTGGATGGAGCCGATGGCACGGATGAACGCCTGCTGGCGCGGGTGTCGGACTTGAGCCACCGGATGGACGTGGCAGGCGGCTGGGACCTGGAGGCCAACGCGAAAGCCGTGCTCGACCGCCTCGGCATCACGGACTTCGAGCAACCGGTAGGGGAGCTGTCGGGTGGGCAGCGGAAGCGGGTGGCGCTGGCGCGCGGCCTCGTCCTCGAGCCTGACCTGCTCATCCTGGACGAGCCCACGAACCACCTCGACGCCGACACGATTGCCTGGCTGGAGACCTACCTGGCCCGCTACACCGGCGCGCTCCTGCTCGTCACGCACGACCGCTATTTCCTGGACCGTGTCACGAACCGGATGCTGGAGGTGGAGGGCGGCGGTGTGCAGAGGTTCGAGGGCAACTATACCTACTACCTCGAAAAGAAGGAGGAGCAGGCGCTACGGAACGAGGCCGAGGCGCAAAAGCGGGAGGGCCTCATCCGCCGCGAACTGGCCTGGCTGCGGCGCGGGGCAAAGGCGCGGACGACCAAGCAGAAGGCCCGCATCGAGCGTGCCGAGGCGCTGATGGATCAGCCGAAGGAGGGACCGGAACGTACTATCGACCTCACGGCGGCGTCTACGCGGCTGGGCAAGAAGGTGGTCGAACTGGAAGACGTCTCGAAAGCGTACGACGGCCGCACACTGATCGAGGACTTCTCCTACCGGTTCACGCGGGGCGACCGGGTGGGCGTTATCGGACCGAACGGATCGGGCAAAACGACGCTCCTGGAACTCATTGCCGGGCGGGTTCAGCCGGATGCCGGGGAGGTGGAGATCGGCCAGACGGCAGTCGTCGGCTACTACGACCAGGAGAGCCGGGCCCTGAAGGACGAACTGCGGGTCATCGACTACGTCAAGGAAGTGGCGGAAAACGTACGCACGGCCGACGGGTCGCTCATCACCGCCAGCCAGATGCTGGACCGGTTCCTGTTTCCGCCTGCCGTGCAGTACAGTCCGGTCGGCAAGCTCTCCGGCGGTGAGCGGCGGCGGCTGTACCTGCTCCGTATCCTCATGGGCGCCCCGAACGTGCTGCTGTTGGACGAGCCGACGAACGACCTCGACATCCCGACGCTCGCCGCGCTGGAAGAGTACCTGGAAGGGTTCGCGGGCTGCCTGGTCGTCGTCTCGCACGACCGTGCGTTCCTCGACCGGGCAATCGACCACCTGTTTCGCCTGGAAGGGGAGGGGCGGATTCGGGAATACCCGGGCAACTACAGCGCCTTTCTGGAGATCCGCGACCGGGAACAGGCCGAACAGGCCCGAGCACATGCCGCCCGGCAGGAGAGGGACGAGGCTGAGCCGCAGGTAATGTCACCGGCTCCGGACGAGCCGCGCAAGCTGTCCTACAAGGAACGGCGGGAACTGGAGGATCTTGAATCCCGGATCACGGCCGCAGAAGCCCGAAAGGCAGAAATCGAGGCGGAGGTCGCCACAGGCGGGAGCGACTACGATGCGGTGAGCACGCTTTACACGGAGTTGCAAAGCCTCACGGAGCAACTGGATCGGAACCTAGAGCGCTGGGCCGCGCTGGCGGAGTTTGCATGATTACCGAGACGCCTGCGCGTCTTCGTGTGTTGGATCATAACGCATCGGAACTGCCGGGTGGCGATGTCGCCACCCGGCAAAAGCCCACACCTTCCACAGACTATTTGGTCCGAGGAATCGTGGGTATCATGATGTGCGCGTAAGGTGTCCCCTTCCACATCACCCAGGGGCCTCCATTGTTCGGGTCGGTGGGAAGACCTTCCAGGAGCTTATGGTCAGAGACGACGACCATGATGTGAGGTGGACCGCTCTGCACCCACTCGTTATCAGCAGTGGGGGCCGTAGCAAACGGATCGACGTTGCTCACAGGCAAATCGCCCTGGAGCATATAGCTGATGCCGATGCCGGAGAAATTCGGCTCGCGCTTGTTCATCCATGCATCGATGACCTCTAGCCAGGTCTGGTCGAGGCACATAGGGGTGTTGTTGGGCACGTCTGGCATATCCGGCATACAGACCCAGCCGTTCGTCCCCTGGCGAAGGACGTTTTTGTCCATATCGATTACGGTCGCTCCCGCCGCAACCTCGGGCGGAGCCGCGCTCAGCGCGCTTGTAATTAACGCCTGCCTGTCAGGAGTCGCCATCTGTGCCAGCAGCGACGTGGGAACTGCGATGAGTAGGAGCAGGCTGAGTGAAAGGATGCGTTGCATTACGACCTCCGATTTGAGTGAAATGTATGCAGGAACCCCGGCACTTCGCGGATCCGGTAGTTTGGAGTAGACCGTATTTAAGGCCACCCCTCTATTTACGAGTAGACCGGTCGGTCTACGCACGTACCGTCGAATACCAACCCGGTTTGCAGATGCCCATCAAGCTGCGGCGACCGACCTGAAGTAGAAGTTGAGGACAGCCTCTAATGGGGAGACATTCCGCACGAGTCTCATCCGCAGCGCGGCGCCCTCCCAGCAATCTACCAGCACATTCGCCATTAGCTCTGGGTCCGCCACAGGGGGCAAGTCTCCCTGCTCCTGGGCCTCACGGAGGCAGGCAGCAATTCGAAGTGCCACAGCGGCCAGACAACTGCTGATTTTCAGGCGAAAGGTCTCGCTGACACCCGAAAGCTCCTGACCCAGCGCTCCGAGGAGGCATCCGAGGCTGCCTTGCGCGACATAAGTGTCGCGGGTCCCCTCGAAGAAGGCGCGCACGCGGTCCAGCGGAGCGTTACTGCGGTCCAGAAGGGCCGCGTCCAGATGAGCATGGACCCCGATCATGTACAGGTCTACCACCTGTAGAGCGAAATCCTCCTTGCTCTTGAAATGGTGGTAAAATGATCCCTTAGGGGTACCGGTGGCACTGAGCAGATCCTGAATGCCGAGGTCGTTATATCCCCGCTCCAACAGCATACTCAATCCTGCTTCCAGAAGACGTTCCCGTGTCGTGTTGCTC
>DASSAV010000501.1:0-8655 GCA_035699265.1 Rhodothermales bacterium | reverse complement strand
CAGAGCCTGTCGCTGTTTGCGGGCGCGAAGCGCGCTAACCTGGCCGCCCGCGTAGGGTACCAGTTCGACATTGGCCCGAGCACCTTCGAGCAGGAAAACAGTTCCTTCACCGACCGTCAGGATGCCGTACTGCTGGGCGTGTCCGGGCGATATCCACTGGGTAGGACTGTCGTCTTCGCCAGCGCCGAATCTTATCTCACGCTCAACGCGAAGACAAACGGGATGTCGTACGACCTGGGCGATCTTTACGGACTGAACGGCGGTGTGGGCTACGACCTCGGATTCGGCGAGATCGGAGCGGCCCTCACCTTCCGCTACCGCACCGACGGCAAGACCGTTGCCGCGGTAGACGACCAGGCATTCAGCGTCACGACACCCTCCGGGTATCAGTTTGGCATCGCCCCGTATGTCACCGTATCGCCCGGCAGCAGCCCCTTCTCGTTCTACGTAAAAGGCGGCGTGCAGGACGAGTACCGGGATTACAGCCTCTCCATTACGGGCGAGAACGATCTGGCCCCGCACCTCGGCGCGACGTTCGGCGTGGTGTACGGTCTCTAATCGAACGCCACACTCTGTTTCGGGCAGGCCGGTCGCAGGCGGCGGAGTCCTCCGCGCGACGTTGCGACCCGGCTCCCCGAAGCGCCAGGTGCATCGTGAAGCTTACGACAGCATCGAAACTGTGGTGTCGTCCCGGCTCAACCCCGGCACCTTCCTTCAAGAGAACTAGACTTGTAGTTCGAAGTGTCTGAAGAGAGTATCGGAAGTTTAGAGCGACTGACCGGCATCGCCGACGTACATCGCGACAACTACCGCATTTTCTGTGTGCTGGCAGGCGTGCTCAACCCCGCGTTCGGCATCGTCTACCAGCTTACGGACCCGAACATCGTCGATCCGCTCTGGGCACGCTTCGCGCTCGGTGTGTTCTCGCTTCTGCTCCTGTCGCTCTCCTACATGAGCGAATGGGTCAAGGAGCACTTCGTCGAGCTGGTACATCTCTACTTCTACGGCCTGATCGCGTTCTACGTCGGGCTCACTGCATTCAACGGGTTTGCGGCCGACTACGCGATGGGCATGATGTTCGTCGTCACCGCCGTAGGCATCATTTTCGGACTAGGACTCAAGCATACCGGCCCGCTCGTCCGCTATCTCGGGTATTGCGTACTCCTGGTCACCCCCACGATCTATCTCGCTCCGAGCCCGCAGATCAACCCTGCCATCGTTTCGATCTGCGTCATCAGCATCTCCACGGTCATCTATGTCGCCGCCCGGGCAAAGATTCGAGCCGAGGAAGCGGTTCATGCCAGCGAACTCCGCTACCGCAAGCTGATGAACGGCGCCAACGACTCGATCTTCATCATCGACCCCGAAGCCGACACCATCGTCGACGCCAACTATAAAGCCCAGCAGTTCATCGGCCGCAGCATCGCTGAGCTCCGCCGCATGCATCCGGGCGATCTCTACCCTCCCGAAAAACGCGACCAGTACCTCGCGCTGCTGTACAAACACGCCTTCGAGGGAGCCGCCTACGCCGCCGACGTCCACGTGATTACGGCGAACGGCCTGCGAACGCCGGTAGACGTGAGTGCGAGCCTGATCGACGTCGGCGGCAGACGCCTGGTGCAAGGCATCTTTCGTGATGCCACCGACCGCTATCAGTACGAGAAAGAGTTGATCGAAGCGAGAGATCGGGCCGAAGAGATGCTTCGCCTGAAAACCAGCTTCCTCAACAACATGACGCACGAGATCCGGACGCCGCTGACCAGCATTTTGGGTTTTACAGAAGTGCTGAGTTCAGAAGTACCGGACGCGCAGCAGGAGTTCGTCCGAACGATCCGCGACAGTGCCAAACGCTTGCACCAAACGCTGAATTCGGTGCTGGACCTGGCCCAACTCGAAAGCGGCAAGTCCAATCTGGCCACCCGGACCGTGGATGTCGGGCGGGAGATCGAAGACATCGTCTCGGTCCTGCATCCTCTCGCGGACCAGAAACAGCTCGCATTGAAGGTCCAGCGGAAGGCACCTCACATCTATGCCGACCTGGACCTCGGCTGCCTGAGCCGCATCCTCACCAATCTCGTCGGAAACGCCATCAAGTTCACGGACGAAGGCTACGTCGCCGTCGAAGTGGACGGCGACATCGAATCTGTCTACGTCCGCGTGCGAGATACGGGCATCGGGATCAGTGAGGAGTTCCAACAGCACCTGTTCGTCGAGTTTAGCCAGGAGTCTACGGGCATCAGCCGGTCCTACGAGGGCAACGGCCTCGGCCTTGCCATCACGAAGCGCCTCGTCCAGTTGATGCGGGGCACCATCGCGGTTGAGAGTATCAAGGGGTTGGGGAGCACGTTCACGATAACGTTCTCCCGAGCCTATCCCGGCGCAATGGCTGAGATTACCTCGGAAAATCCGGCGGCAGGCTCCCGCCCGGCGCTGCGCCGAAACGTGCTGGTGGTCGAAGACAACCAGGCGACGCGGTACCTGATCTCACAGGGGCTTGGGAAACTCTACCAGCTCGAACTGGCATCCACGCCGGACGAAGCACTGAAGCTGGCTGAGCGGCTCTGCTTCGACGTCCTGCTGCTGGACATCAATCTCACCTCGTCACGCGATGGAATCGACGTCCTGCGCAGCCTGAAATCACTGCCAGGGTACGAATTCGTACCCGCCATCGCACTGACGGCTTACTCACTTCCGGGCGACCGCGAGTCGTTCTTGAAGGCAGGCTTCAATGAATACGTGAGTAAGCCCTTTGCTCTCCAGGAGCTGATTGAGGCGATCGAGCAGGTGGTCCATGCCACGCCTGCACTCCCCCATTCGGTTTACGAGCCCACGCCGGATTCGCAAACCTCCATCTCCGCACACTTGCTCGAAAGTAATTAGCAGGCAATACGTTCATGGAAACAGCATTGTCCGTCCGCACCGGCGCTCGTAATGCAACCGGCGTAAGCCGGCTGGAGGAGCGGATCCGTTACATCGAAAGCATGGTCGCCAATGGTGGTCCCGATCCGTCGGAGTATGCTGCTTTCGGCGTCTGGCTCAAAGAAGTTGACGAAGACCTCCGCGCTGGATACATGTCGCGCGCGGACCTGTCCGTGCTTCGGCGTGCTTTCGGAGAGGCGCTCTCCTCAGAAACGCTGCAGGGTTTCAGCTATTCCAAACCCCACGGCTATTCCGGAGACTTCGAGATCATCGACCGAATCTACACGGAGCACACGAGCGATAATACGCACCTCCGGAAATGGGACGTATACTGCCACTCACAGAGCGGTCCGAAGGCTGTACGGAACCGAAAGAGTTACTTCGTGCAACTTCTTCGCGCACTCGCCTCGGCGAGCGGTTCGGACGAGAATGCCTCTGTTCTCAACGTCGCGAGCGGCCCCTGCCGTGACATCCTGGAATTCCTTTCGGATCCGGGGGACAAGCCATGCGACTTCCAGTTCGAGTGTGTCGATTCGGACGCACAGGCCATCGAATTCGCGGGCAACCTGTGCAGCCCTTTCGCCAGCCAGGTGAGCTTCACGAAGGCGAACGCCCTTCGGTACCGGCCCAACAGGCAATTCCGGCTGATCTGGTCGGCGGGCCTGTTCGATTACCTGGAGGACAACGCGTTCGCATTCCTGCTGACAAACCTGCTCTCCATGTTGGAGGACAAGGGCGAACTCGTCATCGGCAACTTTGCACGCGGCAACCCGACGAGACCGTACATGGAAATCGTCGGAGACTGGTACCTGAACCACCGTAGCGACGGGGACCTGGTGAGGCTGGCGAAGGCGTGTGGAATCCACCAGCGCGACATTCGAATCGGCCAGGAGCCCGAAGGCGTCAACCTCTTCCTCCACATCAAGCGTGGCCGGCGTTTCATAGGAAGCTGACCCCCCGCAGGCGTCAGTTTCCCCAGAGCAAATAGCCGTGCACGACGCCCTGCTGCTCATAGCTAACGACGTAGCAGCCGTCCTTTTCCTTGCCGTCCGCCAGCACCAGACGGCCAAAGGTGATATGGTCTACGTTCGGTTCTCCGCGTTCGTACTGGACGTCCAGTTCGGCCAGCAATGCAGGGTCGATGGCGAAGATGGGGGTCGGAAGATACATATTGGGTTTTCAGGCAAATGATGGACTACTGACTCCTGACGACTACTTGAGCGGTGGGTCCGGACCTGTATACTTCGTCGAAGATCTCACACGCGCAACGCGCAGCCTCCAGGCTGTCCTCTCCGAAATCCTTTCGATAGCTCGTCTCGCCCCCCTCGATCTCGTCAAACCAGGGGCGTTTCACCCCGCTCATGCGTGCGAAGTACGCCTCCGCCCGGTCGAGTTCACCTCCATCCAACGCTGCAAGCGGCAGGTCCAGCAGAATCCGACCGTCGGTGTTGGCAAACTGCACGAAGTGATCCGTACCAGGTATCTCTACCTGAACGAATTCGCCTCCCGTGCCGAGCATCGTCTTCAGGGCCTCGTGGATCGCGTGCAGGTTTTCGTGGGCTGGCATGTCGGCGTCGGCTTTCACGTCTAAACGATCATGCCCCGGTCCTGATGGATGGCACCCGGGATGATGGCCCCAAACTAACGATGAGCCGGTTCCGAACAAACAGGGGGCCTACAAACATGAGGCTTCCTTCAACGAGCCTGGAACGCACGTCTCTACGACCCATATGCCCCGAACAGCAAGGGGGACGCCCCTTCGTCAAAGGCGTCCCCCTTTCCATCTCCCGACCCTCTGTCACACGGCTCATACACCCGTCCAGCGGCGGATCGGTTCTCGCGTACCCGTGACTGTCTGGTTATATCTGTCCGCGGATCATCAGGGCGGCTTGTACTCTGACGGCGTTTACTCGGGTATGCCGAGCCGTTCCATCTCCTCCTGCATCGCCTTCTGCTTCGCCTCCAACTCGTCCTTGTGCTCCTGCATGAACCGGACGTTTTCAGGATTGGCCTGCATGGCGCGGATCAGTGAATCCGCATCGGCCTCCGGACGCATCTCGAGTATCGCCGCCGCCATGCCGGACTGGAGGATCGCCATCGTCAACACGGCATATTCACGCGCCGAAAGCCCCGCGTCCGCCAGCGCCTTGCGCATGACCGGCTCCTGATCCAGCCGTTCCGCCATCTCGTCCAGCGAGGCATCGCCTTCGCCGAGTTCGACGTCGTGCTGCTGGCGCTCCTCGGGCGTCATGTCCTTTAACGCCAGGGCGACGTTACGCATGGAGGCGTAGAACTGATCGATGCGGTCCATCGACAGTTTGTAATCCTGCACGGAGCGGAGGTCCGCGTCCGCACTCGCCGGAGTGTCCGCGGTGGCGCCGAGTGTATCCGCTGCGGTCGTGCCAGAAGCGGGCTCCTTCTTGGAGCAGGCGCTGAGGATGAGCACCAGGCCCAGGGTAACCACGAGCTTCGCTCTCATAAACGTCGTGTCGTTTGATTTAAGTATGCGGGCACTGGACGAGCCCGCCAGGGGCGGACAAGTTAGGTCGCGCAGCCGCACAGGTCAAACGTCTACAATCATTTACCTTGACGTACTCTTCATTTAAGCGAAGGGCCTCAAGCCCCGATAACACCGATCCAGACCCGCGGTAATTCGCTGCCGGTAGCACTCTGTCCCATCCGTAGTCCCTTGCAAAGGCTGATGCATTTCTTGATCGTCGAGGACAACCCTCACACCGCACGCCTACTTCAGATCCACCTTTCCTCGTTCGGTACCGTCGACATCGCCGGGAATGCCCGCGAAGCGCTCCTCAAGGCTGGTGCTATCACCTACGATTTCTTTTTCCTCGACATCCAGCTCGGTCCGGGTCCCGACGGCGTTTCACTTATGAGAACGCTTCGGGCCGACCTGCGCTATGCCGACCGGCCGATGATCGCTTTCACAGCGAGTTGCGGGCCCGATTACAAGGAGCAGTTCCGCAGAGACGGATTCGACGGATTCCTCGGAAAGCCTTTCACCAAAGACGACGTACGCGACGTAATCGTCAGCAACAACGTGGATCTCGGCCACTGGCACGCCACGTCCGCGCCGCGCCAGGGGAGCGGCTCCTAAGGGGTCCCGACGATCTTACGGCGCCAGGCGACGCCATCCTTGCGGCCTAACCGCCTGTTGTCGCCATCACGTTCTCCGGCACCTGGTTGTGGATGGGCGGGATCGACTTGAGGTAGAGGAAGACGTCGTGCAACTCCTCGTCCGTCATCTGGCCGAAGGACTGCCACGGCATGGGGGGCATGATCCTCCGTGAGTTCTCCACCCCCATGTGCCAGCCCGTGCGGAGCGCTTTCACGAACATCTCCTCGGTCCAGCTACCGAGCCCCGTCGGGTCCGGCGTCAGGTTGCGCGCATAGGAAATGCCCCACGGCCCGGCGAAGGCCGTATTCGTGGCAGACGATATCATGCCCCAGCCGCTCGTACCGACGTCCGGCGGCGGCGGCAGGATCACGTCCTGCGGGTGTCCGGAGAGCATGCGGGTCATGTCCGGCTCCGGGCCGTTCGGCCCCATCTTCCAGGGCGTGTGGCAGTCGTTGCAGACGTGCGTTTGGACGAGATACGCTCCGTGGGCCACGTCGCTGCCAACGTCGGAAACGGGGGCCGGGGTCGGGTCCGCACCTCGCCACGTGAACGCAAACAGGACGACCAGTGTGATCGGGACGGTGAGGGCGGCGAGCGCCAGAAGGCCGCGCCGGGCCTGCTGAGTGGAAGTGCGCGATCTCATGTGGTTCACCTCGCATGGGTTGTTGAGAGATGCGCAGGGTGTGCGGGGCGAACGTAATACTGCGTGTGGAAATAGGAAAGAGGGCGACAAAAAATAGTTAGCCCATTCAGCCGCTGCCTGGAACGCTAAAGCCCGGCCTGGGAGGCCGGGCTTGCGAAATCGGTGAGAGAGGGCCGAAGGAGCCAAACCTGTTACTGTTCCAACTGGCCTCGTATCGCCCCACTCGGGAATTCGGCGGTGTGGACGTTCACGTAGTAGTTGGCCGGGTTGTTTGCGATGTCCTGCACGACACTCTGGTCGACGCCCGAGACGCAACTGTCCAATCCCTCATCTGCGACGGGGAAGGTGACCACGGGGGGACCGGAAACACCTGCCGCACCGGTATGGATGTGCGCCGCTACCGGGTCTCCGATGTTCTCGACGTCGATGTCGTAGCAGACCTCCCCGTCTTCTTCGTCGAGCGAGACGGTAGCCGACCCACTGCCGTCGGGATCGGCAGGCCCCGGCACTTCGGCCGCGCCCGTGAGATCAGCGGACAGCGACGTCTCTCCGACACCCGGCAAGTTATCGGCCGCACTCGTCGCTGTTTCACCTACTTCGTTCGCGGTCTCCTCGGTGTTGGAACAACCCGCGAATACCATGGCAAAGAGCAACGCTGATGCGCAGATAAGGGGTAGGGGTGACCGTTTCCCGGAAAGCAACTGTAACATGCTGGTTCGCATGGTTTCGCCTCGTCTTGATGGTGGATGATGCCGTGTGCGCATGCTCAAGCCTGCAATTAAGGCCATAGAACCACACCGTCAACCGGATAATAAGATTTTTACACGATGGTGCCGGCTTCACGTACGCAGGAAGGTGTTCCGGTCAGGAGGCGGATGACACGGCTTGCGGGTGTGTCCTGCGTTCTCGCGTGGGTCCGAGTCGGTTGCACACATTGCACGTTTTCTGTCGGTTGTTGGTGGTCAATCGTCCGTTGTTGGTTTAGATGGCAACGGTCAAATTCTAGACAATTCACGACGCATCATTGCACACATTGCACACGGAACGCGGGTTTTTCGAGGGCAATGGGGTGCCAATCGTAACGGATTTTACAGGTTGAGCGATTCGGTTGCACACTTTGCACGTTTTCGTCCGTTGTCAGTTGTCCGTTGTTGGTTGTGTTTTGGACGACCGCAGACTGCGGACTGCCGATTCCTCTGAAGGGCTCCTGTGAAATGTAACGGGTCTTACAGTCTGGACGATTCGATTGCACAGATTGCACGCGCGGAACGGGTTGCGTAGAGGCCGTTGCACACTTTGCACGCAGGATGCGGGTGTTTTCGGGTGCTCAGGTGCTCAGGTGCTCACGTCGGGGTGGGCATGAGGAGCGTGGTGCAGTCGGACCGGTGCAGGATGTCAAGGAACAGTGTACAGCGGAGGTCAAGACCTTATGTAGGAAAATAGGTTCGGCGGGGCAAGGTTATGTTTTTAACCCTCTTTTCGGGAAAGCGAGAGAGGGGGAAAGGGTGAGAGGAGGGGGCGATTGTTTCTTGGGGTTCGTGCGCCTCGTCGCCTTCCTTTTCGTGAGCTTGCCATGATGGGCTTTAACTATGACGGGGAGTCCTTGAGGTCGGGGCGGCAGGCAGCGAGGACATGCTCATGGGGGAATCGGCCGAAGTATGCGATGTAAATGCAGGCGGACAGGAAAGCGTGCCTCGACGGCAGAGGCGCTTTCTGTTTCTGATGCCGGCCTACCAGTATGATCGACTCGCATCATCTAATACCAGTTCTCCAATTTGATTGTGCATTCGGCTTTGTTTTCATCCTGCCGCTATCCGCCCCCTTCGCGTCATCCCGATGAGCTTGCGAAGAGGGATCTGTCCAAAGTGGTTCCTCTGAGATGAATCTGAGCCTCGCGTTTACTGCGTCAGTCGGCTACGCCTCGTGTCAAACAGATCCCTCTCTTCGATCGGGATGACAT
>DASSAV010000500.1:0-3385 GCA_035699265.1 Rhodothermales bacterium | reverse complement strand
CCGCCCGCTCCAGGAAGTAGCCCAGGTTCTCCCACAGCAGCTCCGCCCCTACCTTCGAGTAGGCGTGCATCAGCGCTTGCAGCTCGTCCGCCGAGTAGGCCGTCGCCCAGCCTGGCAGCTCGCCCGAACCGCGCGACAGGTCGATGCGCGCCAGCTCGTCGGGATCGAAGCTGAGGGCCGTCGAACCGTCCGGGAGCGGCATCGCCAGGTTCGAGCGCATCCAGTCGAACACCGGCATGAAGTTGTAGCAGAGCACCGGGATGCCGAGCGCGCCCATGTTGCGGATGCTCGCGCAGTAGTTGTCGACCCACCGGTCGCGTTCCGGCCGCCCTAGCTTGATGTCGTCGTGGACCGGAATGCTCTCGATCACGGCGAATTCCAGCCCGGCGCCTTCGATCTGATCTTTGAGCCGGGCGATCTTCTCCTCCGGCCACACCTCCCCCACCGGCACGTCGTACAGCGCGCTCACGATGCCGGTCACGACGGGGATCTGGCGGATGTTGGCCAGGGTGACGAGGTCGCTGGGTCCGTACCAGCGGAAAGTTAACTGCATGGAGGGGTTGAGGGTTGACGGGTTGAGCGTTGAGAGTGGGAAGCGCACCAGATGATGAGCCGGATTCCTAGCGGATGCGAACGCGGTGGGAATCGACGATGAGTAGCTTGCCTGCGTATTCGACCTGCTCCCGTTGTGATCGGAGGTACGTATGCAATTGTGCGAGAACCTGTGTTGTGACTTCCGGATGATTTCTAATCTGCAAGGAAATGATGCCACCGTATCGTGCCGGGGGATAGCTCACGATGTCAGCGAAGTCCCCATTCAGCGAGATCAGAATGGCATCGAGATCCTGCGCCTTTGCAATGACGACCGGGTCCGGTGAATCCGTCGGTAGGTGATCTCGAAGAACAAACACTTCGTGGCCCCAGGACCTGATGCTTTCCACAATCGCATTCGAAACGCAGTGGTCTGCGAAGAATCGGAGCGACATCAAGCTGCTGCTTCGAATGTTGCAAGGTCACGGGCATAGTCCAGGCACGCTGCAATCGCTTCCGAGGTCAGGTCGGGGAATTCCTCCCGGAGTTGCTCAACGGAAGTACCCGCCGCCAGATATCCCAGGATAAGAGCCACCGGGATGCGTGTGCCCTTCACCCTGGGTTTGCCCCGTAGCACGTCGGGTGTGCTCATGATGTAGTCCTGCCAGCGTATCGGCATCATGTCCTCCCCTGATGAATAACATTCAACAGAACGCATTTGGTGCAGTTTCCCGATCCCCTCCAACACCCCGAACACGCCAGTTCCTACCGCTCCACCCGCCCCGACCCACTCCCCTTCGCCAACTTCTCCACCTCATCTGCCATCACCAGGTTGAAATCACCCGGAATCGTCTGCTTCAGGCACGATGCCGCCACCGCGAACTCCAGCGCCTGCCGCGTGTCGTCCTTCGTGAGCAGGCCGTAGATCAGGCCCCCGGCGAAGGCGTCGCCGCCCCCCACGCGGTCCACGATCTCGATCTCGTACCGCCGCGAGCGGTAGGGCTCCGCGCACTGGCGTTCGTCCACCAGCAGGGCGCTCCACCCGTTGCGCGAGGCCGAAAAGCTCTCGCGCAACGTGATCGCGACGGCCTTGAAGCCGAATTCCTCCTTCACCTGCCGGGCCATGTCGGCGTACGCCGCCGTATCCAGCTCGGCCGCGTCCACGTCGGTGTGCCCGGCGCGAAACCCCAGGCTCTTCTCCAGGTCCTCTTCGTTGGCGATGCACACGTCCACGTATTCCATCAGCGGGCGCATGACGGACTGCGCCTCCTGCACCGACCAGAGCTTAGCCCGGTAGTTGAGGTCGGCCGACACGATGGCTCCGGCCGCCTTCGCGGCCTTGCACGCGGCGGCGACGCACTGGCGGGCGTTCTCGCCAAGCGCCGGGGTAATGCCGGTCCAGTGGAACCACGCCGCCCTGCCGAGCACCCGGTTCCAGTCCATCTCGTCAGGCGTGAGCGTCGTCACCGCCGCCCCCGCCCGGTCGTAAATGACCTTGGAGGCGCGCTGGCTGGCGCCGCTCTCCAGGAAGTAGATCCCCACCCGGTCGCCGCCACGCGCGACGAAGTCGGTGCGCACGCCGAAACGGCGCAGGTGGTTCACCGCCCCCTGTCCGATCTCGTGCTTCGGCAGTTTGCTGGCGAAGTAGCTCTCCAGCCCGTAGTTGGCGAGGGAGACGGCCACGTTCGCCTCACCCCCGCCAAAGGTCGCGTCGAACGTATCGGTCTGAACGAAGCGGGTAAACCCAGGCGTGGACAGCCGCAGCATGATCTCGCCCAGCGTAACGACTTTCATGTATAATGTCAGTGGTCAGTAGTCAGTTGTTGGTTGTGTCGAGGGTTCAGGCGTGCAAGGAATCTACGAGCCTATGAGCGTAAGAGCCTGTGACAAACTCTCCAGAGACTGCTTGGTAGCGGGCGAAACATGTTCAACTCCTGCTTGCGGGAGGTGGCCCGCCAGGGCCGGAGGGTGTTGCGCTCCCATACACCCCCAGTCGCTGGCGCGACAGCCCCCTCAAGGGGGCGGTTGACCCCGTTTTGATCGCCTGAAAACTTTCTTAGGCCAGATACCAAACACCTCATCCGCCCCGCTCCCCCTCTCTCCCATTCCCCCTCTCTTTCCCTCCTTCTCTCTTCCTCTCTTCCCCTCTTTCCCTCATTCTCTCTTCCCCTCATCCCCCCTCCCCTCCCGCACGCTCTGAATCAGCGTCCGGGCCTTCTCGGTAAGCGTCTTCCAGTCCCCCGCCTCGATGGCCTTCTTGTCCAGCAGCGCACTGCCGACCCCCACGGCCACCGCGCCGGCCTTGATCCAGTCGCCCGCGTTCGTAAGCGTCACGCCGCCCGTGGGCATCAGGCGCAGGTGCGGCATGGGAGCCTTGATCCCCTTGAAGAAGGCGATGCCGAGCACGTCGGCGGGGAAGACCTTCACCACGTCGGCGCCGTAGGCCTGGGCGTCGTAGCACTCGGTCGGCGTGAAGGCGCCCGGCATGGCGGCGGCCCCCTGCCTGTGGGCCTCGTCGACGACCTCCGGCCGAAACACGGGGCTGACGACGTACCGGGCGCCCGCCTCTATCGCCTGCCGGGCCGTGTCGGCGTCCAGCACCGTCCCCACACCAACCAGCACCTCGTCCCCCAGTTCACGGACCACCTCGGAGATCAGGCCGATGGCGCCCGGGACCGTCATCGTCACCTCGATGGCCGACACGCCCCCCGCGTGGATCGCCTCGGCCACGCGGAGCAGCTTGCCCGCGTCGGCCATGCGGATGACGGCCACAGCGCCGATCTCGCTGATACGCTGAACCGTCCGCTGCCGGGCCCCCCGGTGCGTCCTGGGTTTCGTTCGGGTCGTTTGCATG
>DASSAV010000499.1:0-2966 GCA_035699265.1 Rhodothermales bacterium | reverse complement strand
GCGGTCGGTGGGGTCCAGGCTGACCACCTTCTGCTTCTCTGAGTACTTCTCGACGGCATTGAGCTGGTCGCGGATCTCGGCGGCTTCCTCGAACTTCATCTCAGCGGAGAGCCGCTTCATCTCGCCCTTGAGGAGGTCGGTTAGCTCCTTCGTGTGGCCGTTGAGGAGCTTTTCGATCTGGCGGATGGTCTGGTCGTACGACTCCTCCGACTGGTTGCCGATGCAGGGGGCCGCGCACTTCTTGATGTGGAACTCCAGGCACGCCTGGTACTTGCCGGCGGCGATGGGCTCCGGGGCCAGGTTGAGGCTGCACGTGCGCAGCTTGAAGATGCCGCGGATGGTCCGCAGCACGAGCTTCATGTTCTTGACATCGGTGTAGGGGCCGAAATACCTGCTGCCGTCGCGCCGGACGCGGCGGGTGGGGAAGATGCGGGGGAAGCGCTCGTTCTTGATGCAGATGTAGGGGTAGGTCTTGTCGTCTTTGAGGTTGACGTTATACCGGGGCTTGAGCTTCTTGATGAGGTTGTTTTCGAGGATCAGGGCCTCGGCCTCGGTGTCGGTGACGATGACCTCTACGTCTTCGATCTTGCTGACGAGGGCCTGGAGGCGGCCTTCGCGGGGCCGGCTTTCCTGGAAGTAGGAGCGGACGCGGCTGCGCAGGCTCTTCGCCTTGCCCACGTACAGCACCGTGCCTTCAGCATCCTTGTGCTGGTAGACGCCGGGCAGGGCAGGTAGGTTGGCGAGTTTGTCTTCCAGGAGGGGGGTCATGGACGGGACGGGGTGGCGTTTAGTGGCCTCGGTTGAACGCTGGGGGGAGTCGCGTGTTCGGGTGTGTTCTTCGTCCTTGGGTCTTTGTGCTTTGTGGCCGGCAGTCGGGAGTGGGATGTGAATTGTAACGGATCTTACAGATTTGTTCGTTGTCAGTGGTTAGTTGTTGGTTGTAGGCTACGGGTCGGGGTGATGCGAGCCGGGAGAGTGGCAGCCTTGATTTAGAATGTGCAGGACGCATCATTGCACACTTTGCACGCTTTTGGCCGATTGTTGGTGGTCAGTTGTTCGGGCAGCGGGGTGCTGCGGTGAATTGTAACGGATCTGACGGTTTGGGCGGTTTGATTGCACACTTTGCACACAAATCGTGTGGTTTTCGGGGGGTGCAGGGCTGCCAATTGTAACGAGTCTTACGGATTTCGCGATACGATTGCACAGATTGCACACAGAACCCCTGTTTTCGGGGGTGCAGAGCGGCGGGGGATTGCAGACTTCACACGAGTGGCCCGGCCCTTTTGACCGGGCAAAGGGAGCTCGCCTCTTCGGGGCTGAAGGTGCATTGCACACTTTGCACGCGGGAAGCGGGTTCTCATTGAGGCAAGGGGGCATGTGTGTCCGGGTTGCCTGGTGATCGAGCGGTGAACCGGACAGGATAGGGGAGAGTCAGGCTGGTGTCGAGGTTCTTTTCGTAACCTATTCGGAGTAGATGGGGCGAAATGCGGTGGGCGGGGTGTGTCAGGAGCATAACATACTGATCGGGAAAAGGGGCGAGGGCGAAAGGGAAGAGATGATGAGAAGAAGTAAGGGGGAAGTGAGGTGCACAGGGGGAGGTTATGTCTCGTGCATGGCGGTGTCTATGACAGCATTAGCGGTATGTGAGGGCGAGCAGTTCAGGGTGGTGGGAAGGGACACATGAAACTATGTGCGTCAGTGACGTATAACCCCGGCGGACGAGGCCGAATCATTGGAATTTGCTGAGACGCCTACGTTTATGCGCCGGGTGCACAAATTGCTGGGTGTCGAGCGCTACCGGTTGCTCCAAGCGGTTCTTGATGAAGCCCCTGAAGGCGGTTCGATGATGCAGGGGACAAGTGGTGCGCGTAAGATCCGTTGGGCGCAGGAGGGACGTGGCAAAAGTGGGAGTGTGCGCGTGATCTATTATTACGACGCGAAGCTCTCCCGCTGCTACATGCTGATGATTTTCGGTAAGAACGAGCAAGACAACCTGTCGGATGAGCAGAAAAGCGCGGTTAGGCGGTTCATAAAGGAGAAGCTGCGATGAAAGAGGAACTGTTCGACGAGTTCATGCAGAGCCTGGAGGAAGCGGCAGCAATCCAGCGGGGAGAAGCTGCCCCGTCCCGTACGTTCCGGTACGTCGGGCACGTGCTGGTCGAGATTCAGGAGAACGGAAAGCGCGTGTGGCACATCTCGGATGCCGCCCGGCAACTTAGCCGTTTGCGGAAGCCAGACCGTGAGCAGATCAGGACCATCCGGGAGACCTTGAAGCAATCACAGCAAGGGTTTGCGGAGCTTCTGGGGATCAGCGTCGGCACGCTGCGTGGATGGGAACAGGGGCGTCGCAAGCCGACGGGTCCGGCGGCGATGCTGATCAAGGTAGCGGCGAGGCATCCCGAGGCAGTGCTGGACGCGATTGCGGAGGGGTGAGGTCAAGCACAGGATTAGGGCAATCGTATTCGGCTGTGATTCGGCGCGTTCAGGTTACGTTCGGGGTGCGGTAGTGTCTTTACGACATGTATGATCCTGAACAGCACCATCGCCGGTCCATCCGTATTCGCGAGGTTTCTTACGCGGAGCCGGGCGGGTATTTCGTGACGATCTGTTCGCACCGGCACGAGTCCCTGTTCGGTGAGGTGGCGGCTGGGGAGATGCGGTTGAACGGGTTAGGCGAGATCGTGCGGGAAGAATGGGAACGGACGGGAGTGGTGAGGGCGAACGTGGAGTTGGATGCGTTCGTGGTAATGCCGAACCACGTGCACGGGATCGTCTGGGTCCTGCCAGAGGATGGAAGTGGGGATGTCCAACAGGACATCGTAGGGGCGACCCGGTGGGTCGCCCTCCATCCGGGGTTAGACAAGGGAGAGGGTAGGGCGGCAGGTCAGAACGGAATGGCAGACCAGAACGGAATGTCAGTCCAGAACCGAATGGCAGATCAGAACAGGGCGACCCACCGGGTCGCC
>DASSAV010000498.1:0-5026 GCA_035699265.1 Rhodothermales bacterium | reverse complement strand
GCCTGCTCGCCCCTGTGGTCGAAGTGGGTGTTGAAGTGGAAGAAGACCTTTCCGGTAGCCTTGTCCCGGAACTTGCCCCAGGTGACGATCCGGGGCAGCGCCGCATCCCAGCCCTTGCTGCGCACATCGGGGGTTTCCGAGAGCCAGAAGGTATCGTGGTCGAGCAGTTCCAGGCGCTCGGGCCGGTAGAGGATGGCGCTGTACTCGTCGTGGGCGTCGCCGCTGGCGCGTGGGAGGCCGAACCAGTCGTATCCCGTCAGGAGGCTATCCAGATCGTGAAGCATCGCGATCTGCGCTTCCTGGACCCCGACGACGTCGGCTTCGTGGAAGCGGATCATCCCGGCGACCGTTTCCTTGCGGTGGGGCCAGGCGTTGAGGCCGTCGTCCGGGTTGTTATAGCGCAGGTTGAACGACATGACCCGAAGCGGCGGGGGGGCGTCGCCGGCCTGCGCCAGCGCGGCACCGGTTATTTCAGGGGAGAGGGCCAGGCCGACAGCGGCCAGGCAGATGAGAACTCCGGATAGGATCGTGTGCATGGGCCTTCTTTCAGATGAACGGATGGGTCGTAAGGGAAAGATAGCGCCTGGCATCATAGACGCAAAAACGATATCATGAAACTCGAAAACAGGGCGATCCACCATACGCCCCCTACGTGTTGTCGTTATGAAACGGATGCGTTATTCGATTCTGGTTGCGGCATATGTCTTGGCGTTCGGAGCATTCCTGAACCCGGCCCATGCCCAGCCCGAGGTTAAAGCCTGGGGCAATCTAACCGGGATCCGGGTGGACGGGCAGCTGATGGCCTTCGGAAGCAGCCTGCGCGTGGTGGGCTCCGACTGGTCGCGCACGTCCCAGACGGCCAAGGAGCGGCAGCGCCCGCACTACACCCGCGAAGGGAACAGGCAGATCGTCACGACCCGCATCGACAGTCTCTTCTTTACGGAGATCATCGAAGACCGAGGCGACGGCACGGCTGCGGTCACCGTGCAAGCCACGTCCCACGCGGACACCAGCATCGCGGGCGCTTTCTTCACCCTCGAACTTCCTGGCGAGGGCTATTCGGACGGCACCGTAACGCTGGTCGACCCGGCCTCCCCTGCCGCCGCCAGGCTCTCGCTCGCATCGGCGCGCCCGAACGGGCGGGGCGAGTACCTGCGCGCCACGGCCGGCGGCGTCCGCTTCACCTCCCCGCACCGTCGACTCGAGGTCGCCTTCAGCGGCCCGGAGGATGTGATCGTCCGCCGCGGTTCCGGCCAGGAGATCCTGCTATACCTGCCGCTGTTTTCCGGGGACGTGACGATGGGGCAGACGGCGGAAAAGACCTTCACGATCAGGGCTTCGGGCGATGCCGACCGGAGCCCCGTCACGCTCACGCTCGACTCGACGAAACCCGGCCGGCCCTTCGCCGGAATCGGCGGAAACTTCCGGCTCCAGAATCCGGACACCGACCCGCAGGTCATCGACTACAACCTCGAGCACCTGCGTGTGGCCTGGGGCCGGGTCGAGATGCCGTGGCGTTTCTGGCAACCCGATGAGGACATCGATCCCGTCGCGGCGGCGGAGGCGGGCAACCTCCATCCGCGTGTGCAACGTGCCATGGAAATGGCCCGGCGGCTGAGCCGGATGGGCATGCCCGTCATCCTCTCCGACTGGTCGGCGCCGGACTGGGCAATCGTGGGCTCCCGCAGCTTCCGCCCGAGACCGGACGGGCTGCACGGAAACCCCCTTAACCCGGAGAAGACGGACCAGATCTACGCCTCCATCGCGGCCTACGTCACGTACTTGAAGGACCACTATGGCGTGGAAGCGACCGCATTCTCGTTCAACGAGTCCGACATCGGCATCGACGTCCTCCAGACTGCTGAGGAGCACGCCGCGCTCATCGAGGGGCTGGGGGCCTACTTCGCCTCGAAGGGGCTGAAAACGAAACTGCTGCTGGGCGACACGGGGGACGCGAACGGCTATCCTTTCATCGAAGCCGCCCTGAACGATCCCGCCGCGAGGCCCTACATTGCCGCCGTGTCGTTCCACTCCTGGCGGGGCTGGGCCGACACGACCCTGGCGAAATGGGCCGACGCCGCGAGCCGGCTGAACCTCCCGCTGATCGTGGCGGAAGGCAGCATCGACGCGGCAGCCTGGCGCTACCCGGACATTTTCGAGGAGCCCACGTACGCGTTGGAAGAGATCAATCTGTATACGCGCATCCTGGCGCTCTGCCAGCCACGCTCGATTCTACAGTGGCAGTTGACGGCCGACTACTCCGACATGGCCGGAGGCGGGATCTTCGGCAACGACGAGCCGCTCCATCCCACCCAGCGGTTCTGGAACCTCAAGCAGCTTGGCTCCACACCGGCAGGGCTCTTCGCTATGCCCGTAACCGCCGATAAGCCCGGTATCACCAGCGCCGCCCTGGGCGACAACGACCGGGGCGTGTACGCCGTCCACCTCGTGAACGACGGCCCGACGCGCGAAGCTACCCTCGCCGGACTTCCGGACGACGTCCACGAACTGCGCATCTACGTCACCGACAGCACACGTGGCATGCAAGAGGGTCCGCGCGTCCCGGTCTCCAACGGCCAGGCGCATTTCACCCTGAACGCCACCAGCTTCACCACGCTCATCAGCGCCCGGTGATGAGCCCCGCGTGATACCAAATCCGGTTATTCACTTGACGAATGGTAAAAGCAAAAGAAGCTCCCCTCCTTTCATGGTCATTGATTTATGCTTTCGGCAAAGCAGAACAAGCTCGCCTCCCTCCTGCCTCTCATCGAATCGTGGATCCGCGCGCCGGATGTATCCCCGCGCGTTGAGCGAGTGGCGCAACACTGGCACATGCCCGGTCTATCGCCATCCCTAGTGCGCCGCTCGGTCCGATGGGTGCGCCGGGAAGGGGATTCGCGCGTTCCGATTTCCCTCGTCCTTTCCCCCTCTCGTCCTTTCCCCCTCTCGTCCTTTCCCCCTCTCTTCTCCGGCCGCCCTTCTTTGGTTCTTTCTTGGGCGAGCAAGAAAGGACGTACCCCGGGAAAGCACACCCCCAACACAACCCACTCCCAACGAAACGGCTCCTTCGGATTTGGTATGACAGGTTTCCTCCACGTCCAGCGCTTCGAGCTTCCGGCCCCGTTGCCGAGGCCGTCGCTATGGATCGTGCTGCTCCTCGTTCTGGCCTCCGTCTGTACAGGATGCACCTCGCGGGACGCCGACGTCATGACGCCGCCCGACCCCACGTTCACCAATCCGGTGCTGGGCCAGGGACAGGACCCCTCCATCGTGGTGGCCGACGGCTACTATAACTTCGTGCAATCAGGGCCGGACCGGTCGCTTACGGTGCGCCGGTCTCGTTCGCTGCTGACGTTGAAAGATGCACCGAGAACGACGGTGTGGACCGGAGGACGGGATGGGACGCCGTGTTGCGAGCTGTGGGCGCCCGACCTGGCGCACATCGGCAGCAAGTGGTACGTCTATTTCGCTGCCGACGATGGAGACAACGACCACCACCGGCTGTACGTGATCGAGGCAGACGAGCCCGAGGGACCGTACCGTTTCAAGGGCAAACTGACCACGCCAGATGATAAATGGGCCATCGACGGAACCGTGCTGCAGACGCCCGACGACTCGCTTTATTTCCTGTGGTCGGGCTGGCCCGGCGACGTGAACGGCGAGCAGGCCCTGTACATCGCACGGATGACAAACCCCTGGACGGTGGTGCCGCCCCGCGTGGCGATCAGCGAGCCGCAGTACGAGTGGGAGAAGGCAGGGGCGCCCCCCGCCGTGAACGAGGGCCCGGCGGTACTGTTGCACCAGGACCGCGTGTACGTGACCTACTCGGCCTCGGGTTGCTGGACCCCGGATTACAAGCTGGGCCTGCTCTCGGCGGATGCCGGGGCCGACCTGCTCGACCCGGATTCCTGGCACAAATCGGCAGAGCCGGTGTTTCAGCGGAATGATACCGCCGGGGTATACGGGCCGGGGCACAACGGCTTCTTCAAATCACCTGACGGGACAGAGGACTGGATGGCCTATCATGCCGTCACCGACCCCGCTGGAAACTGTGGAGGAGAGCGGACGGTCCGCGTGCAACCCGTAACGTGGAACGCCGACGGCAGGCCCGACTTCGGGATACCGCTCGACCCCGACGCCAAACTGTCGCTGCCGAGCGGAGATGGTTCGGAGTAGGAAAACGAGCAAACGCCTTCTCGCTGCCAGGCAGGCCGATCCGTCGTCGTCCCCCTCGCCCCCACCCGTCGCAAAGCGGCCTCAGCCGGTCTTCCGCCGAAGTGACCCCGGCGAAGCCGCTTATTTCAAAGGAGTTGCGCGGAGTCGTCGTCCCCCCGTACTTTCAGCACAATCGAAGCACGACGACCCACACCGGTCCTTCTCCCGGTCGCAGTCCCCTCCTACGAGCAGATTGGCCCGGTTTTGCGTATACTGATGGCCGGGGCCTTAATCGCACCTATTGGTATTGAAAGCAAGTCGCCCCCTGTAGTCGGGACGTACAGTTCTGTCTCTACAGTCTCGCCAGAATACACTATGATTGGTTTGGCGATGGGCACGCGCCTGCGTTCTACGCTCAGACTATCGATGATGTGTGGAGGCATAAGGATAATATAAGCATCTGCTGCCTGCGCGCCAGCGTTCGATTCAGGCGCGTCTCTCTCTTTGGCGGTGTCAGTGCCTATGCGGATGCGGTGCGTCCGTCGTGGGGGGTTTCTGTTCGGCTCTGGGGGTCTGATTAGGCTGCCTAAACGGGCTCGCACCCAGTCTCGGTGCAAGATACCCCGCCAGGAACCCGGCCACAAAGCTACGCCTGTCGAACCCCGGCCTCCCGTTCGCCTCCTTCTCGTACTCTTTATGCGCGAGATCCAGGAGGGCTTTACTGTCGCGTTCTGTTGTGGTCATTTGTTATCCTTCAGTGTGTTGTATGCCCGGAGCATCGCCACAACGTCACCTTGCGATATGGCTTTCGTAGCCGCAACCAGGTCACGCCTAATCATGGCGCCCCCGTACACGCCCTGGGGTATAGTGG
>DASSAV010000497.1:0-12720 GCA_035699265.1 Rhodothermales bacterium | reverse complement strand
GCCGCGCTGACGACCTCGCGCGTGCGGTACTCGCGGGCCACGTGCTCTGCTGTCTGTTCTACATGCGCGGGGGCCTGCTCCGCCCCGCCGCTCGCCTGGAGGCGCTGGGCGTGGCGCCTCACCTCGCCCGCAGGCGCATACCGCAATTCCACTTTCACCGGCAGCTTCCGAACGAATGCCGTCACCTCCGGATGCGACGGGTCGTGTGTTGCCAGGGTCAGGGTGTGCTTCTGAGAGTTGGGATCCACAGCGAACGCATACGGCAACAGCCCCATGCGGAACATCTCTGCGCCGACGGCGGGCGGAAAAAGGCCCAGCACGGCCGCGACCAGCTCTGTCGAGGGGGCGTCCCCAGAAAGATCGACGCCGGCGTAACCGCCGACCTGCGCCGCCGCAGCGAAGACCGCGTTCCGATCTACGTCCGGCGCGTCCGCCAGCACACGCCACAGGACGGAATCCGACTGCTGTTGGTGCTTGTTGAGCGCCAGGAGCGCCTGCGGCACATCCACCAGTTCGTCCTTCAGCAGGGCCACGACCACCTTGTCCTGCATCAGGCTGTCGAGGGGGGACATCGAAGCCGCGTCTCCCTCTTCATCGCCGCCGGCCACGGGCGTGTCTACGGCACCATCTGGCGCTGGAGGAGCAGGAGCGCTCATGGCGGGATCCTCACCGGGATTCCTGGATGCAGCATGGCCCGGAAGGGCAGCACGCTCACGTCCTGCCCCAGCCTTTACGGGCTTGACCGCCGGCTGCTCACCGTCACCCTGCCCGTCCTGATCCTTGCGCGTTAAGAAGCTGCCGAAAAACCCGGTCCCCATGCCGACCCTCACCTATGTTAAGGTAGAATCTATCTGTACTACAACCTGCGGAACGTACCGCCCTCCACACCCATACCCCATCGAGGGCTGTCGCTCCCAGCGACTGGGGGTGCATAAGAGCGCAACACCCTCCGGCCCCGGCGGGCCACCTCCCTCTGGGGAGGAGTCTTTGATACCTTCCGGACTCAGAGACCTTCATCGCCCTTCATCCTGATATCGCTGTCTCTCATGTATCGGCAATTTCCGCCCGAGCGTTAGTGCCCCTTCATCAAGTCCTGCATGGACGGCTGCACGAGCGCGATCTCGGAGGAGATGAGCGTGAGGAATACCAGTGCGATGCTGATGAAAATGGTCACGAACACCTGGATGGTATCGACGGCAGACTTGAGCTTGAGCTCGGTTTCCCGCTGGTAGTAGTCCGCCATCTGCTGGGCGCTCTTTCGCACGTTTCCCGTCTCCGCGCCCGTGCGGAAGCGGGCGATCGTCATGGGCGTGAAGACGCCGCTGGCCTCCATGGCCTTCACCAGGTCGGACCCCTGCGCGACGAGCATCGGGATCGTAATCGTCTTGATCCTGTGCTCCATGTAGGCATTGCCGCATGCCTCGGCGGCAATCTTGATGACCCCGACGTTGTCGCCTGCCCCCGAATACAGGATGGCAAACACGCGGGCAAAAATTTCGATGTTGAGCTTGTGCAGCAGGGTGCCGATCACGGGCAGGCGGATCAATGATTTGTGGATCTGCATCTTGCCTTTCGCCGACCTGGCATAGGCTGCGAAGGCGCCTGCAGCTGCCAGAATAAGCATCAGGAGCCAGCCGTAGTTCACGTTCAGCCATTCCGATGCCGCCATCGTTTTCGCCGTCAGTGGCGGCAGGGTCATGTTCAGATCCTGGAAAAGGCCCGCCGTTTGGGGGAAGATGTACATGATGTACCATATCATCACGCCCATCAGGACCACGACCGTGAAGCCCGGCATGATGAGGGCGCTCTTGACGCTCTTCTTGAACTCGCTCTGCCGCTCCAGGAACTTCGCCGTGGCCTCGTAGATCTCGGACATGTTGCCGCTCTTGGAGGCGATGCCGAGCATGTAGGCCGTGAATTTGCCCAGCATGTGCTGGTGCTTCATGAACGCCTGCTGGGCGTCCTGCCCGCTTTTCAGATCCGCGTTGAGGTCGCGGATGACCTGCCGCAGGGACTTGCTGCTCACGTCACCGACGAGCAAGTTCAGGATCTCGTCAAAGGCCAGCTTGTCACCCAGCAGGTTGGCGGCCAGCCGGACGAACATGATGAGGTCGGTCTGCGGCGGCTTCGGCTGGAAGTCTAGCAGCTTCTTTTGGACGCGAAGCACCTCCAGGCCCATCTTCCTCAGCGCCGATGAAACCTCCTCCTCCGAATAGGCCTTCTGCTCGCCGGAGACGACCTTGCCGCTCTGGTGGCGGACCTTGTATAGATACAGGCGCCGTTCCTGAAGCTGCCGCGGGGTAAAGCGGTGCTTCTCGGACATCGACGCAATCTTCTTCTGCGCCGCCCGCCGCGAGGGGGCAAACACGGTGCCCTTCACGGGCTGGCCGTTCTGGCTCAAGCCGCTGAACCGATATTCTCTGATCGGCATAGTGAGACGCGCTGTAGATGAAGATTTTTGCTGCCAAGGGTCAATGACAGCCGGGGAACCAGTCGCCCGCCAGACGACATCCCTGCCCAGGTCCAAGCCCGGGCAGGGATGTCGCGCGAGCAGACGGTTATATGCTCGACCGCAGCATCACAAAAGTCCGTACTGGCCCATCTGTGCTGCTGCCGACATCATCCTAGTAGTTCCAGGCGATATCGTTCGAGGTCGTGCCCTTGATGTCGACAGTGGCGTACTCGCTACCGCATGCACCGTCTTTGTCGAGCAGCTTGATCGTCACTTCAGCGATACCATCGGTGGTCGGGCTTTCACCCAGCGTGTAGCAACCGCTGACCGTGATGTACTTCGTGCTGTCGTCAGGCTGGACACCGGCCAACGTGACCGAATCCGCCGTCGGGTAACCCAGGTCGCGGAATGTCGGCGCTACGTCCGACTTGGCGCCACCGCCGAATGCATCTGGCTTCAGCTTCCAGGCCTGCGCGTCCGACACGATACGCATGGCATCACTGGCCGCGGCATCACGCTCGGACTTGGCCTTGCCTTCGCTAAATGCCTGAATACCGGCGACCACGGCGATGCCGACGATCACGATACCGAGCACGAGGAGAAGAAGTTGTTGTTGACCCATTGTAGAGCCTCCTGTGGTTGTTTGGTAGGGATGTTTAGGGTTGTCTCGTGAGACTTGCCCGAAGCGTACATCACACTAGTATTGGCCGCTGTCGGGCAATCTTAAGCGCCGGTATCCCACTACCGGCAGTTTTGAGGCGCCCGGCACAGACCTGTGCCGCAGTGGCATTCCTCCCGTTCAGTGCCGATGTGGGCGGAACTTCCGCACCACGTTTCGGCGACGGACGACCCCATTACATCCCCTGTGCCAGAATGCCTTTCAGGTCAATAAATGGCGCTGTAGGCAATCTGTCTCCGGCCCGTAACCACCCTTAAAACAGCCTCTTTCGAGAACCCCGATTCACAATCCCCGAGGCGTGCCGGAAAGGCAGAGCCGAAGGGAACCGCGCGAGGCAACTGGCCCGACCGGTTACCTTTAGTAAGCAGTCTGGTAGGAATTACCTTTCGCTGGGGGGCAAAGGATGTTCAACTCCTCCCTGGAGGGAGGTGGCCCGCCAGGACCGGAAGGTGTCTTGCGAGCTGAGCACATGCTTACACCCCCAGTCACTGGCGTGACAGCCCCCCTCCAGGGGGCAGTTTCCAGAGCCTGCCCTTTGCCGGATCAATTTGTCGATGCTCATCAGGGGACGGTTGGTTGCTGAAGCCCCGGGAGTGTTGCGTTCGGGTTCAGCGCATCTTTTGCAAACGTGTAACCTACCTGCCGTGCCTTCGTCAGATATGGGAGGAAACAACGGGGGGCGCCAGCGATAACCAGACCTCACCCCGGACCGATTCCATAATCAGACGGAGCAAACAGCCATGGCAGACCAGAACAGGGAGCCGACCATGTTTCACGAGATAAAGGTGAAGGGAAATCAGCTCGTCGAGAAAGTCCGCGAGATCATCGAGGAGGGAAACGCCCGTAGTGTCAGCATTAAGAAGGACGGGCGGACGGTCTTTACCATCCCATTGTCGGTGGGTGTGGGCGGCGCGGCGGCATCGGTCCTCATTGCACCGACGCTGGCAGCCATCGGGGCCTTTGTGGCCCTGGCGACTGACGTCTCGCTGGAGGTGGAGCACATCGCTCCTCAGGCTGAGGCATCGGAGACGACACAGAGCATCAGCCGCGCCTCTACGGTGAGCCCGCCGCCCACGGAGTCGGGGCTGTAGCCGGAAGGCTCCGATCGACACGATACTCGTCGCCAGGAAGCGAGCATACCGTTTCCCGTACTACGATGTGAGAAGGCTGCTTCCGCATGGAGGCAGCCTTTCTTATACTCGTACATGCCTGAACAGCCCGACTTCACCCTGGCCGACACGGTCACCTTCGCAGACATTACGGCCGCTGCCGGCCGCCTCTCCGGGGTGGCGCGCCACACGCCCGTCCTTACGTCGCGCACGGTGGATGCGCGTACGGGCGCCCGTGTTTTCTTCAAGTGCGAGAATTTCCAGCGTTCCGGCGCCTTCAAGTTCAGGGGCGCCTACAATGCCCTGGCCCTGCTACCGAACGAACAGAAGCAGAAAGGCGTGCTGACCTACTCGTCCGGCAACCACGCGGGGGCGCTCGCGCTGGCCGGCAAGCTGCTGGGCATTCCCACGACTGTCATCATGCCGGAGGATGCCCCGCGCGTAAAGCTGGAGGCGACGCGCAGCTACGGCGCGGAGGTCATCCTGTACGACAAGCACGAAACCACGCGCGAAGCATTAGGCCAGCAGTTGTCGGAAGAGCGCGGTCTGCCGATCATCCCGCCCTACGACTCCCCGGACGTAATTGCGGGCCAGGGCACGACGGCAATGGAACTGATCGAGGAAGTGGGCGCGCTGGACCTGTTACTCATGCCGTGTGGCGGCGGCGGACTCCTCTCAGGCTCCGCGATTGCGGCAAAGGCGCTTGCGCCGGAGATACGGGTCGTCGGGGTGGAGCCGGAAACGGCGGACGATGCGGCCCGCTCGTTTCATTCGGGCGTCCTCCAGCGCGTGGAGAACCCGGATACCATCGCCGACGGGGCACGCACGCCCTCACTCGGGCAGTATACGTTCCCACTGGTCATGCGGTACGTGGACGACATCGTGACGGTGTCCGACGAGGCACTCGTGCGAACCCTGCGCCTGGTGTGGGAGCGTATGAAGATCGTCGTCGAGCCCACCGCCGTACTGGCCGTGGCCGCGCTCCTGGAAGGTGTCGTGTCAGCACCCGGCCGGCGCGTCGGCGTGGTGCTGAGTGCTGGAAACGTGGATTTTGCGGCGGTGCTACCGCTGTTTCAGAAGAAACTCTGACACGCTACTGCTGTTCGGGCGCCCATTTCTGGAGGAAGGCGAGGAATGCCTGTTCGTTGTAGGATGGGCCTTCTTCGAGGTCGCCGGTGCTCTGTGAATGGAGCAGGTCACCGTCGCTATCGAGGACGAAAATGTGCGGGAAGCCAGGGATGTCCGGGTAGCCGGAGAGGAACGCCTCGTTGCGGTTCTCGTCGCTCATGTTGACTTTCATGAGGATATAGTCCTCCCGGAGCGCATAAGCGACGGCCTTGTTCTCGTGCACGTACTTCTCGATGGCGTGGCACCAGGAGCACCAGTCCCCTCCCACCTCGACCAGGATGCGCTTGTGGCTTTCCTGCGCCTCGCGAATGGTTTGCTTGAGGTCTTCAGCCGGGTTGCGGGCCGGATCGTAGGTGGCGACAGAGTAGATGGGACCGCTGTCAGACGTCGATGCCATCTGGGCAAGGGCGAGACGGGGCAGGAGTCCGGCGACCAGGAGCAGCATCGAGGACAAGGCGAGCAGGCGAACGGATTTCATATTCCAGTGCTGACAAGGTTGAGGGAGTTGGCTGTACGCACGCCAGCCGCCTGGGTTCGCTCGGAGCCTGGCTGCACAACCCGCTACTCCGGGGCTGCCGCTGTCACGCAAAGGCTGACTCAATAGGCGACTGTTTCCATGTAGTGGATGCTGGCCGGGATGTTGTTCATCGGGTCGTCGCTCTCATCCTCGACGTAGTATTCCTTCACTCCGACTTCCTGGGCTGTTCGGAGCACTTCTGGCCAGTCGATCTGACCGGAGCCGACCGGCACCATCTCAGATGCCGGCGCTGCGCCGCTCTGGTCCGTCGTGGGGACGCCCTTCTTCAAGTCCTTGAGATGGAGGAGTTGCCAGCGGTCGGGATATTTCCGCAGGAGCGCTGCGGGGTCCTGTCCGGGGAGCGCGACGTGGAAGACGTCCAGTTGGTAAGTAACCAGGTCGGGCTCCGTCTCTTTCATGAGCACGTCGAACGGGACGGCGCCGCTCTCGTCGGGCACGAATTCGTAGCCGTGAGTGTGATAGAAGAACGTCAGGCCGCGATCACGGGCTGCCCGCCCCCACGTGTTGAAATTGGCGGCGATCTCATGCGCTTCGGCGACGGTGAGAGGCTGGCCTTCGGGATGGGGCAACCAGGGCACGCCCACGTACCGGACGCCCAGCGTTTCAGCCTGATTCAATACCTTATCCAGGCTGTCCCGCATCAGTTCGTAGGAGACGTGCATGGAGGTGGCATTGAGGCCGGTACTGTCGAGCAATTGTCGGAACTGCCGCGCGCTCATCCCATAGGTGCCTGCCAGCTCCACCTCCCTGAATCCCCAGTCATGGACTTTCTGGAGCGTACCGGGCACGTCTTGCCGCATGGCCCGGCGGACGCTCCAGAGTTGGAGGCCGAGAGGACCCTCGAAGTCGCCCTGGTAGGCGAGCGTTTCGGCAGTGGCGGAGGTATCCGTCGTGCCGTCAGTCTCACCATAAGGCGGCGTCTGCCTACAACCTGCAAGCGCGAGGAAGACCGCTAATAGAGCGGTCGACGCGCAAACGCATGAATGTTTCATGTTTGACGGCACCCCGGACGTCAGGAACAGATGAGGTCATACCGGGCAGGTCGAGCGGTATGGGGTTGAGAAAGAGAAAGCGGCAGCCCACCTCGTTCCGGGGCTGCCGCTCTGGTTTGGGCGGTTCAATACGCGACTGTTTCCAGCCAACTGACGCTCTGGGGGATGTTGCCGAACGGATCGGTGGTTTCATCCTCAATGTAATACTCGTCGAGGCCGATGTCCTGGGCGGCATTGAGGACGCCCCGGTAGTCGATCTGGCCGGTGCCGACGGGTACTTCCGCGGTGGCAGGCGCGCCCCCCGAAAAGTCATTGGTGGGCGTACCTTTTTTCATGTCCTTGACGTGCATGAGCTCCCACCGGTCAGGGTACTTCTTCAGAAGGGCTGCTGGATCCTGGCCCGGGCGGGTTACCCAGAACACATCCATCTCGTATTTAACGTTAGTCGGGTCCGTCTCATTCATGAGCACGTCGAAGGGGATGGTGCCGTCGGCAGTCGGCTGGAATTCGTAGCCGTGCGTGTGGTAGAAGAACTGGATGCCGTTATCGTGCATGGCCTGGCCCCACTCGTTGAAGTTCGCCGCGGCCTCGCGCGCCTGCTCTACGGAGAAGGGTTGGTCCTCGGGATGTGGGATCCAGGCGACGCCGAGATATTTGACGCCGAGCGTCTTTGCGTCAGACACGACTTTATCCAGGCTATCCCGCAGCAAGTTATAGTCGACGTGCATGGAAGTGGCCTGGATGCCTGCATTGTCGAGGGCCTGCTTGAACTGTTGTGCAGAAAGGCCATACGTACCGGCCATCTCGACCTCTCGAAAGCCCCAGTCATGAACTTTCTGAAGTGTGCCGGGCACGTCGTTTTCCATGGAATCCCGGACACTCCAGAGCTGGAGGCCGAGCGGGCCCTTGAAGTCGCCCTGGAGGTTAAGGTTGTGGGCGGCGGCCTCCGTAGAGGCTTCGTCGCCGGGAACAGGCTCCTGTGGCGCACAACCGGTAAAGGCTACACCGGCAAGGAGCGCCGCGGAAAGCAGAGCAATGTGAAAGCGCTTCATGATAAGCACAGAACGGATTCGGCCGAACGCGGCAAACGACTACCCATCGCCGTGATCGACCCATGTTGATGGAGATTCCCGCAGCCGAAGGACAGGTATTCGACTGCACTCAGAAGTTGAACGTATGCACCGTCAGGCGGAATTGCAAAGGAAATGACGGCGTGAAAGGGTTGCAGGTAAGGAAAAGATGCGCTATGATGTTTCGGATCGACGTTCGTCGGGCCTGGGGGGAACACACCTCCGACACATTATTATTACAAGCTACTGTATCTTTTAGTCTTGCACCTCCACACGCATTCACGACGGAACGGAGCGGGGGCGGAGAGGGTGGTTGTGGAGCAGCTCCTGCGTTCCCCGGAAGCTCTTTTACGGAATGCGCTTGAGTCAGGCAGGGGCAGCCGTGGTCGGAGGCAGGTGCGGCAATTAGACTCCCGAATCTACAGGCACGCGGGGCAAACGCCACCCGGGCCACTGGCATAAACCACGACGGGTGTTGCGGCATCGGATCGTACACCCGCAAACCGATCAATCCAAATCAGCATGAGCGAACATAAGCAGGAACAAGAGGGCACGGGCAAGATGACCCGCCGTTCGTTCGTCGGCAACGTCGCGATGGCGGCGGCGAGCGTGAGCGTCCTTCCCCGGCACATTCTCGGCGGGCCGGGTTTTCTGGCCCCCAGCGACAAGGTTAACGTCGCGGCCATCGGCATCGGCGGCATGGGATCCTCCAATATGTCCCGGCTGACCAGCCAGAACATCGTCGCCATCTGCGACGTGGACTTCGGCTACGTCCACGACAATGCGATCTACGGCGACAACGGCCAGGTACGGAGGGGCCGCCAGGAACTGAAAGAAGCCTATGAGAAAGCGAAGCGTTACGACGACTTCCGCGTGATGCTCGACAAACAGAAGGACATCGAGGCCGTGCTCGTCGCCACACCGGACAACGTACACGCTGTGGCCGCGAAACGGGCGATGGAAGCAGGCAAGCACGTGTACGTTCAGAAGCCACTCACGTACACAGTACGTGAGGCGCGCACGCTGGCCGAAGTAGCGGCTCAGAATCCGAAGCTCGTGACCCAGATGGGCAACCAGGGCCACTCGAGCGACGATGGGCGCAGGGTCATCGAGCTCATCCGGGGCGGTGCCATCGGGCCGGTGCATGAGGTACACGTCTGGACGAACCGCCCCGTCTGGCCACAGGGAGTTCCGCGTCCCGCGGCCGTTGCACCGCCTTCGACGATGCACTGGGACCTGTGGAAAGGCCCTTCCACCTCCGACTGGGGTTACAATCCGATCTACGCCGCCTTTAACTGGCGCGGGTGGGTGCCGTTCGGCGTGGGCGCCATAGGCGACATGGGGGCGCACCTGATGGATTTCCCTTTCTGGGCACTGGATCCCGGCCTGCCGACACGCATCGAAACACGGCACTCGATGTGGGGTGGAGACGAAAACGCCTGGGACGGCAAACCACCGGCGGAACTCGGCAGCTACCCGCTGGCGACCGTCACGCACTACGAGTTCAGGAACCCGGGCAAGCAGTCGCTGAACCTGACGTGGTACGACGGCGGTCTCATGCCTCCGACACCCCACGATCTTCCTGCGGACAAAGAGATGGCTGCTGAGGGGGGCGTGCTGTACGTGGGCACGAAGGGCAAGTTGATCCACCAGACCTACGGCGCCAACCCGTTCATCTTCCCCGACGACGTGAGTGCGGCCGCCGAGAGCATTCCGCAATCCATTCCGCGTATTCAGGGCGGGCGCGATCAGCACGAGATGAACTGGATCCGCGCTATCCAGGGTCAGGAAGAGATCTCATCTCCGTTCTCGTACGCTGCGCGGCTGACGGAAACGATGGTTTTGGGCATCGCCGCGCTCCGCGCTGAGCAGCCTATCGAGTACGATGGGGCGAACATGAAGATCACGAATGCGCCGGAGGCGAACCAGTACCTCGACCGCGAGTATCGCGCGGGCTGGGAGCTTCTGGTCTGAGCTCGGGTCATCCACGTAAAGAAGCCCCACCGGAGCGCTCGGTGGGGCTTCTTTACGTTTGGCGGGCTACGTCGAGGCACCGGCTTTCTTCGCAGGGGCGTGCAACTAGCCACACCAGCCACACCGACTACTCCGCTCATCCCCTGTTCGTCAGATCCTGAATGGCGGCGATGACGGTCTGACTATCTTTCGCCGGGTTGACGTCGGTCTCTTTGTACAGGATGGTGCCGTCCTGGCCGACGATGAAGGTCCACCGCGAGGCCGTCACGTCACGGACGAGCGTCACGTCGTTGCCGTCGGCGTCCTGCGTGTCGAACGACCCGCCCTCGTGGACGGGCACGCCGAAGGACCGGGCGATCGCGCCGGTGGTATCGGACAGGAGCGGGAAGTTAATTTTGTGGGCCTTGTGGAAGACCTGAAGGTTGCTGAGACGGTCACCACTGATACCGACGACTTCGGCGCCCATAGACGTAAGTTTCGTGTGGTCGTCACGGAAGGCGCAGGCCTGCTTGGTACAGCCGCCCGTCATGGCTGCGGGATAGAAGTAAACCACCAGGAGCTTGTCCCCGACGTGGTCGGCGCTACGCCACAACTGCCCGTTGTCCGCTACGGCCTGAAACGCGGGCGCTTCGTCGCCAATCTTCAGCGAAACGTCCTGCGCCTGGACCGCCTGAACACCGGATGCCATCGCCAGGCCCAGCAAAACAATAGAGAGATTGCGCGCGAGTTGCGTGTTCATGAGACATCCTCCTGTGCTACGCTTCTGAAATAGTCGTTGCCACAAGATATGGAAAAGGAGCCCGGGAAGTGGGGCATAAATGAAGGGGGACTCCTGTTACAAGTTTGGGGCCGCGGATTCACCGGTGCGGCATGTTTGAAGGCCAGGATTTCAATAAAATGTGCGGAGACCACATCTGCACTTTCCCCGCCTATGCGAGGAGCGGCTCGGTCCAGAGGGGGCTTCCTTTCGTTTCATGTTGCCGGAGCAAGGAGTCGAAAACCGTAATGCCTTCGTCACCGGGTGATCCGGGGCAATACGCATTAACTTTGGGTGCATACTCCAGTTGAGATCCCGTTTCGAATGCCAGCCGAAAGCTCCGAGTCCCCCCTCCCCGATCCGGCGAACGCCTCTGATAAGGTGCCGCTCTTCCGGATGCTCCGGGGCAACGTAGGGGCGCTGTCGCTGGTATCTCTGCTCAACGACGCCTCCAGCGACATGATCTTTCCGCTTCTGCCGGTCTTCCTCACGACCGTGCTGGGGGCCGGACCAGCGTATTTGGGGCTCATAGAAGGCATCGCCGATACGACGGCGAGTCTGGTCAAGTTGTTTGGCGGATGGATCTCGGACAAGATCCACAAACGCAAGGTGCTCACGGAATGGGGCTACGGGATACCGGCCTTCGTACGGCCCCTGATCGCTGCTGCGGCGGCGCCCTGGCACGTACTCGCGATCCGTTTCACGGACCGGATTGGTAAGGGGCTACGGACCGCCCCGCGCGACGCCCTGCTGGCCGAGTCCGTAGATCCGTCGCATCGCGGCGCGGCGTTCGGCCTCCACCGGGCGGCGGATCATTCCGGCGCGGTGATCGGGCCCTTGCTGGCTGCCGGACTACTGCTGGCATGGCCGGGGCGATACCGGCTCATCTTCCTGATCGCGGCATTCCCTGCGCTGATCTCGCTGGTCGTGCTGTTTCGATACGTCCGAGACATCCCCGTGGGCGGAAGTCGGGACAAGAACCTGCCGGAAGTGGGCATCCGAGATCTCGGCCCGGCCTTCCCCCGCTATCTGGGCGTCCTACTCCTCTTCACCCTCGGAAATGCGACAGACGCCTTTCTCCTGTTGCGCGCACAGGCGCTTGGCGTAACGATTGCCTTGATTCCTGTCCTATGGGGCATGCTCCACGTCAGCAAGATGGTATGGAACATGGTGGGCGGCGTGCTCAGCGACCGTCACCCGCCCCGCCGCATCATCGTTGCCGGTTGGCTGGTATATGCGGCCGTATACGCTGGTTTTGCGGCCGCCTCAGCGGCATGGCATGTCTGGGTTCTGTTCGCGGTCTACGGACTTTTCTACGGGCTGACGGAATCGCCCGAGAAGACGCTGGTAGCTGGGCTGGCGCCGGGCGTATTACGGGCGCGCGCTTTCGGGACCTATCATTTTGCGATCGGCATCGGCGCACTTCCGGCCAGCCTGTTGTTCGGTGCGCTCTGGCAATGGATCGGGCCGGACGTGGCTTTCCTGACGGGGGCCGGACTGGCGTTGCTTGCCGCTCTCCTTCTGCCGCTGTCGCTGCGAAGTGCTCCTCCCTCCCATCCCGCAGCCGCCCGACCGGCATGAAAAGACCTCGGGAGACAGCCCTGTGATCGTGAGATCCAGACGACTGTCTCCCGAGGAGATCCTTTATCGTGTTCGGTTTGCCGGTGCCCCCTCCCGGGGTCGACGGCCGGCGCATAACGCGCCGAGGTCAGGCTGCGGGACGGCGCACGGGTATGCGCGTGCGGTAAGAGCGCGGATGTTTCACGCGCTGATCGGAATAGGTGCGGAAGCGATGCCAGAGAGCAATCATGTAATCAGCCAGCTCAATGGCCTCCTCCGGCTCCAGGACGTCAGCCCCTACCGCGGCAAGCCCGCCGAAATCCAACATGAACCTTGACCCGTCGAACAGCCATCTCTCGTCCGTGTTGGTGGCCGAAAGACCGACCGTCCCACGCGACAGGTGAACCCGCCTGCCCGTACTGAAGGTGATATAATGGTCGTCTATCGTCATGAAACGCCCC
>DASSAV010000496.1:0-6790 GCA_035699265.1 Rhodothermales bacterium | reverse complement strand
CCTGACGGCGTACTCGACGGTAGAGGACCGGGTGTTCATGGCGCCGGGGGTGCTGACGAGCAACGACAACTACATGGGACGCACCGAGGAGCGCTTCAAGCATTTCAAGGGGGTGACGGTCCGGAAGGGGGGGCGGCTCGGCGTCGGAGCGATCACCTTGCCTGGCCGCGAGGTGGGCGCGGATGGAGTGGTAGCCGCAGGGGCGCTGCTGAGCCGGGACGCTGAGGCGAACGTGATCTACGCCGGGGTGCCGGCGCGGGCGTTTCGGCCCGTACCCGAGGAACAGAAGCTGGACCAGCAGGGCTGGCCGGAATGAGAACAGGGATGGGGTCTAACCCTCCCCAGTGTCGTAGCGTCAGATTTGTACACAGGAATCGCAGAACAGGGGCCTGAGCAGCCATAACCCGACCGGATATGAACATCGAGATGGTAGACTTGCGAGGGCAGTACCTCGCCATCAAGGACGAAATCGACGCGGCTATTCAGGACGTGATCGACACGACGAGCTTCATCCGGGGACCCGTCGTGGGCCAGTTTGAGCGTGCCCTGGCAGGCTATCTGGGCGGCCCCCACGCGCTCGGCGTTGCCAACGGCACCGACGCCCTCCAGATTGCCCTCATGGCGCTCGGCGTCGGGCCGGGCGACGAGGTCATTACTTCCGCCTTCACCTTCATCGCTACCGCGGAAGCCGCCGCCCTGCTGGGCGCCCGGCCCGTCTTCGTGGACATCGATCCGCGCACGTACAACATCGATCCGGCAAAGATCGAGGCCGCCATCACGCCACACACGAAAGCTGTCGTGCCCGTCCACCTCTTCGGCCAGCCCACCGACATGGACCCGATCATGGAGATCGCCCGGCGCCACGGCCTTCCCGTCGTCGAGGACAACGCGCAGGCCATCGGCTCCGCGTACAAAGGCAAGAAAACCGGTTTCATCGGAGATATCGGCTGCCTCTCGTTCTTCCCCTCGAAAAACCTGGGCGCCTACGGCGATGCGGGAGCGGTACTGACGAACAGCGAGGATCTGTACGAGCGGATGAAGATGATTTCCAACCATGGCTCCCGCAGGAAATACTACAACGAGGTCGTCGGCGTCAACAGCCGACTCGATACGCTACAGGCCGCCATCCTGAACGTGAAGCTGAAGCACCTGGACGCTTACATCCAGGCCCGGCAGGAAGCCGCCGGCCGGTACGACGCACTCCTCGGCGACAACCCACACCTCACGATACCCTACCGCGCTACTGACAGGACGCACGTCTTCCACCAGTACACGATCCGGGTGTCACAGCGCATTCCCGGTGGACGGGACGGCCTCGCCAGGCATCTGAAGGCGAAAGGCATACCCCACGCCATCTACTATCCCGTCGCGCTACACCAGCTTCCGGTATTTGCCGAACGAACAGACGTGCAGCATGGAGGTCTCGCAGAGACGGAGAAAGCCGCCGCCGAAGTCATCTCCCTCCCTATGCACACGGAGCTTACACCCGAACAGCAGGAACACGTCGCCGGGGCGGTCCTCGAATTCCTGGGCCAGCCCGTACAGCACCCGGCTTCACGTCGTCAGCATCGCTAATGCACCATTACGAGCTTGCGGGTGCGGGCGTGGCGGCCGTCATCGAGGCGCAGCAAGTACAGGCCTGCCGGAAGTGACGCCCCGGCTGCATTCTGGCCGTTCCACTTAGCCACGAATCTTCCGGCGGCGTGATCTGCGTCGTAGATGACGGCGACCTCTCTTCCGAGAAGGTCGTAGACCACCAGTCGCACGTGCGCTGGATCGGGTAGCTCAACCGGCACGTTCAAGCCGCCCCCGCCCTGCACGGCGAAGGGCTGGGGGTATGGTACCCCTAAGGTTAGATCTTCGGGAATCCCCGGCGGGCTCTCAGATTCTGTCCGCATCGCAGGGTCGAACGACACCGAGATGCGAGCCCGATTGGTATCGACGGCCGTAGCGTAGAGCAGCTTCCCGCTATACGTGCCGCTCTCTATTTGCAGCCTTGCCAGGTTGTGGTCGCCTGCCTCCATATAGCGGCCACCGCTGGCATACATGAGGAGCCGCAGCATGCCTCCGGGTCCGCTTTGCTTCCCGAGCAGAGAAACCCCGGGGACGGTGACCACCGATGCAGCCCCATCAGCTTCCGGTGCAAAGATGAGTTGGAGGGCCAGGAGAGGCACGTCGCTTTGAATGTATAGCAGCGCGCCCGGCTCGGAGGGTGACTTTCTCACACCGATCAGAACGGGCGGGGTTGGCGTGTCCTTCCCACCAGCCGGCGGGTTCGTACGAACCTCTTCTGGCAATGTGACCTCGTCCGGCCAGGCACCGTTCACGATAGCCTGCGAAAGCACCGTCGCATCGTGTACGTTTATGATATCGTCCCCCGTTGGAAACGGGTAGGTGTCCGATGATGCACGCTGCCGCTCGTCGGGCTTTGTCCGCCCCACGGCGAAGTCCAGCACGTAGACGAGATCCAGGGCCTCCACCATACCGTCCTCGTAACCGTCTCCCCGCCCGCCCGTACCCAGGCCGCTGACGCTGACAGTATCTTCGCTCCCGTCGCCGTCGTGGCTGAAAACGAGGTCAGCCATTTGCCGGCCGAAGGCCGTGTCCGTGGGCGTGAAGGAAACCGTGAACGGCTGCTCCGTACCCGGCGCGATGACGGATGTGGTCGGGGTGATGCTGAACACCGGATTGCTACTCGCGATGCTCGCGATGCGCAGTTCGCCGGTGCCTGCAGTGTTCCGGACGGTAATGCCGGCTGTACGCGCCTGCCCTACTTCCACGTTTCCCAGATCCACCGATGCTGCTGAAGCTTGAAAGAAGGCGACCCGCCGGAGGAGGGTGAGCGTGTGTCGATCCGACGAGGCAGTCAGCACGGCATCGTCGCCGGTGGGGACGGCGAGGGCACCTGTCAGATTCGCAAGCTCGAGGCGAACCGGGAGTTCGTCCGCACTACCGGGAACGTCGCCGGAGAACTCCAGGATGAGCAGCGAATCGTAGGCGGCCGCTGGAAGTCCCGTAGCCCCGGCGCCCAGCAGCACGACGTGTGCGGTGGTGTCGTTGGACTCGTAGGTGAGCGACCACCGATCCGCATCCGCCACAGCCATGCCGCGTCCGATTGCAACGAGCGATACGGCCCTGGTATCCCAGTCCACGGTGAACTCCAATCCCTGGAGCGCCGTCGCATTCCTGTAGTCGAGTGAAAGCGGCACGGCGATGGTGTTGGCACCCTCTACCGCCGTGCTCTGCTCGGTGGCAAATCCGAAGGCGTTCTCTGCGACGGAGCCCAACAGCGGCACCATGATTCCCCCCAGGTCGTTGGGAATCGTCAGGGTGCCCGAATAAGCATCCTGCGCCGGAGGGGAAAAGCTGACGGTGTAAGCCTGCGCAGCGCCAGGCTGCAGGAGCACCGCCTGGCTCGGGACCGCAGTGTAGGCAGTGCCCATCACCTCTGGCGATGAGAGCTGTACGGAATGCTCGAACGTGTTCTCGATGGTGACGACGCGGTTCTGGGTCGTGCCCGGCTCCGCTGAAAATGTGAGACGCGGAGGCGAGACCTCGAGGGCGCCCTCAGTTCCCTGGATCAGGATATCATCGAGGCGGATGTTGGCTGTCCCCCCGCCCCCCTCCTCTTCTCCAGACGCCTCAAAACGCAAGACGACGTCCGCCTGCCCCAGCACTTGTTCGGGAAGCGAAACTGAGATCTCAGCGTAGGTGCTGGATGAGGCGGGCAGGGCAGCACCGGATGGCAGGAGCGTGATGGGGAAGGTCAGCCCGCCATCCGTGGAAGCGGTGACCACGAGCCGATTCTGCTCGTAGGTGTAGGAGCGCCGGGCTGCGTAGGATAATGTCCCTGCGTTCAGGCTCGACAGGTCGATGGGGGGTGTGGTGATGGCACCCGCTTCCATCCCGGCGTGTATCAGGTTGTTGGCCCCCGAGCCGTCCGATGAGGCCAGGTCGTCGGTTGCCCACCCCGAGCCGGTCGGCCGCCATCCCGAGGGGAGGCTGGGGGATACGATGCCGTCGAAGGTTTCGGAGAAGACGACGGTGGGTTCCTGGGCCGAGGCTACGGGAAGGGGCAGCAGGGGTGAGCAGAGCAGGAGTCCGAGCAGCAGGATGGGCAAACGCGGCATGGCGGTGACATCATCGGGAAAGATGAATCCGTGACTGTCACTGCTGACACATTTACAGGGAAAGTATAACCTCGCGGGGGCGGGTGTCGGTCGTTTTCACCATCCGAGGAGGGCGGTGGCTTGAACGGGAAGGCGGGTATTTCTGATAAAAGCGGGGGTCTTAAAAAGGGGGGCGGCTCTGGGGTTGAGGATTATTTTGAGCATAAAGAAGGGCTATAAAAAGGGTATTTTACTGCTAGTACGTGTTATGGTGGCTCGCCGTAGTGGTGCACGTGGGCGCGGGAGCTGTGCGGACCGAGGCGGACGGACGACCTTAGATCAGGAGAGATCCTCCACGTGCGTTCTGGAGGGCGCGAAGAGGTGTGGCGGGTGGGAGCGACGTTGAGGACTTGGCGGGGTGGCGTGGCGGGTCAGGGGGGGGGTGTGAGTTCGGTGTCGCGGGGCGAGACGTTGGCGCCGTCGCCGCTGCGGGGTTCGAGGCAGTGGGTCGGGATGATGTGGGCGAGGATGGTACGGATGGCGTGCTCGTCGTAGCGGGTGGCGGCGGCGAAGAGCTCGTCCAGGAGCGCCGTGAGGTGTCCGTTCTCGATGCCGCTCTTGCGGGCGACGAGGATCTTCTCGTGGCGCGAGGCGACGGTGCCCTCCTCAGCCGTGAGGAGTTCCTCGAAGAGCTTCTCACCGGGGCGGACGCCTGAGAACCGGATCTGGATGTCTTCCAGGTTCAGACCGGAGAGCAGTACGAGGTCGCGGGCGAGGTCTACGATCCGGACCGGCTCGCCCATGTCCAGGACGTATACGTTCCCGTTGCCGGCCATGCTGCCGGCCTGTAGGACGAGCTGAGAAGCCTCCGGGATGGTCATGAAATAGCGCTGCATGTCCGGGTGGGTGACCGTGAGCGGACCGCCGCGCTTGATCTGCTCCTTAAACAGCGGGATGACGCTTCCCCGGCTGCCGAGGACGTTCCCGAAGCGGACGGATACGAACGACTGGCCGGGGCGGCACCGTTTGGAGGCATCGCAGACGACGAGCTCGGCGACGCGCTTCGAGGCTCCCATGATGGACGACGGGTTTACGGCTTTGTCCGTCGATATGTTGACGAAGCGCTCGACCTCGTACTTCAGGGCCAGGTCGACCATGTTGCGCGTGCCGCCGACGTTGTTGAAGACGGCCTGCTCGGGGTTGGCCTCCATCAAGGGCACGTGCTTGTGCGCCGCAGCGTGGAAGACGACCTGGGGCCGATAGCGCGCGAAGATGCGCTCGAGCGAGTTGCGGTCCCGCACGTCGACGATCGACGTATGGCGGGCGACCTCGGGGTGCGTCTGGCTCAGCTCGCGGTCGATCTGGTAGATGCTGTTCTCTCCCCTCCCGATCAGGACCAGCGCGGAGGGATGAAACCCCGCCACGTGGCGGATCAGCTCCGATCCGATGGATCCTCCGGCGCCTGTCACGAGGACGACCTTATTCCGGAGGTAGGCGGCAATTTCTTCCGTGTCCAGGCGGACAGGTTTGCGCCGGAGCAAGTCTTCCACATCCACTTCGCGGATCTGCGAGATCGAGACCTCGCCGCTGAGCAGCTCGTAGATACCCGGGATGATGCGGTAGTCGACCTCGGCACGACGGGACAGCTCCACGACCCGCCGGATAGCCGATCCCGCTTCCGAAGGCATGGCGATCAGCACTTCATCCACCAGCGCCGACGCCGCAACATCGGGCAGCCGGTCGATGGGACCGAGTACCTTGAGGCCCATGAAGCGCTGGCGCCGTTTGGCGGGGTCGTCATCCAGGTAGCCCACCGGGACGAGGCCGGCTTTCGGGCGGCGCAGCATCTCGCGCACGAGGATGGTACCGGCATCACCGGCCCCGACGACGAGCACCCGGCGGATGGTGCGGCGCCCCCGCAAGACCGGAAGGCCGCTCTGTTCGTACCAGAGCCGGGTCATCAGCCTCGTGCCGCCCATGAGGAAGAGCGCGAGCATACCCTCGATCAGCGGCACACTGCGCGGGATGGCCAGCGCCTCGACCCCAGCCACCGCGACCAGCAGCAGCACGCCCGTCACTGCGGCAATGCTTACGATCAGGGCGAAGAGATCCCGAATGCCGAGCTTGTGCCAGGACCGCCGGTAAAGCGAACTGAGATAGATCGCCGTGGCTTTGAGCGGCAGGCCCAAGACGATCAGGAACACGATGCCTTTGCTGTACTGGACCCACATTCCGTCGAGCCGCATCCAGAAGGCAATGGGTGTAGCGATGGACCAAAGGGTGAGGTCGAGTGCGTACTTGACCAGAAGACGCTTCATGTGCTGTAAGTAAGTGTCACGCAGGGGAATGCGCGAGCGAATGCGAATGCGAAATGTATGCCGACCCCATGGGACGACACTGATGTGGATTTGCTACGCTCGTTCACGCCTGCCCCCTCACGTTCTGATGCGCGCAGCACCTCCGCTCTCCTCCACGCCCGGACAGACCCCGATAGTCCGTGCAGCGGGCGACGGCGCCACTCCGGTAGTCGAATATATCTATGAAAGGCCGACCTGACATGCTCTTTACGTTCGTCGCAGTGCAAGATACGACCCCCTTTCGAGATCGGCATCCCGCACTGGAAGGTAAAGTATGCAAACACGCGATGGAATCAGCCGCCGAAATTAGAACATCCTGCTGAA
>DASSAV010000495.1:0-2935 GCA_035699265.1 Rhodothermales bacterium | reverse complement strand
CACGTGAACACTGACAAGTCGTGTTTCGCTGAAAGTTTATGTAGAAACTATACACGGTTTCAGGTCTGCCCGTAGATTCAGACGAAGGCATCGGCCTGCCCCGCGACGCCCGCAAGGTACGGAGTCGAGGAGATAAACGATCCCAATTTGGTATATCAAAGTCAATGCGCGTAGGACTACTAACCGGTGGAGGAGACTGCCCCGGACTCAATGCCGTCATTCGGGCAGTTACCAAGAGTCTCATCCTGCAACACAATGCAGAAGTAATCGGGTTTGAAGACGGCTTCCTGGGCCTCATCGAGCAGCGCGTACGGCCCCTCAGCTACCGGGACGTCAGCGGCATCCTCACGCGCGGCGGCACCATCCTCGGCACGAGCAACAAGGCCAACCCGTTCAACTATCACCGGCGCGGCGGCGCCGACGTCTCCTCCGAGGTCGTTAAGTTCTGTAAAGGGCGCGGCCTCGACGCCATCATTGCCATCGGCGGCGACGGCTCTATGTCTGTCGCACACGGCTTGCAGGAACGTGGCCTCAACTTCGTCGGCATCCCGAAAACGATCGACAACGACCTCGCCTCCACGGACCGGACCTTCGGCTTCGATACCGCTGTCACCGTCGCTACCGATGCCCTCGACCGCCTCCATACGACCGCCGAGAGCCACCACCGTGTCATGATCCTCGAAACGATGGGGCGCTACGCAGGCTGGATTGCACTCTATTCAGGCGTCGCGGGCGGCGCCGACATCATCCTCATCCCCGAATACGAGTACGACATCGAGGAGGTGGCGAAGTGCTGCAGCGACCGGGAGAGTGGCGGACAACACTTCACGATCATCGTCGTGGCGGAAGGCGCCAAACCCATGGGGGGCGACATGGCCATTCGGGACATCGTCCACGATAGCCCGGACCCCATCCGTCTCGGCGGCATCGGCGGAATCATCGAAGCCCAGCTCAAGGACCGGATCCGAAGCGAGATCCGCACCACCACCCTGGGCCACGTCCAGCGCGGCGGCACCCCCACGGCATATGACCGCAATCTGGCGACCGTATTCGGTTCCTATGCCGCCGCGATGGCTGCAGAGGGCAACTACGGTCAAATGGTCGCCCTCCAGCAGAACCGGCTTACTTGTGTGCCCCTTAAGGATGTCGCCGGCAAAACCCGCACCGTCCCGCCCGACGCCCCCATGCTCGCCGCTGCCATCGCCGTCGGCACTTCCTTCGGTGTAAAGGACCTCGAACACCAGATCACCTTCACCAGCAACCACGGCGCCATCTCATAGCAAAGTGCCAACTCAGAGACCGGTCCTTCGCTCCAGCGCTTCGGGGTACCGCGCCCCCTGGATCTCGATCTTTGAGGCGGCGTCATCGATCTCACAGAGGTCGTCGGACGTGAGTTCGACGGCGGCTGCTCCGATGTTCTCCTCCAGGCGGTTAAGCTTGGTAGTGCCCGGTATTGGAACGATCCACGGCTTCTGGGCCAGCAGCCAGGCGAGCGCGATCTGGGCGGGTGTCGCCTTCTTCCGTGCCGCCATCTTGCGAAGCAGGTCGACCAGGGCCTGATTCGCTTTCCGGGCCTCCGCCGTAAAGCGAGGAACGATGTTGCGGAAGTCGGACTCGTCGAACGTCGTGTTCTCGTCGATCTTTCCCGTGAGGAAGCCCCTGCCAAGCGGGCTAAATGGAACGAACCCGATTCCGAGTTCCTCAAGTGTCGGTAACAGTTCCGCTTCGGGACGTCTCCACCACAGCGAGTATTCGCTCTGGACGGCAGTAACCGGCTGGACGGCGTGTGCGCGACGGATCGTTTGCACGCCTGCTTCAGAAAGGCCGAAGTACTTGACTTTGCCTTCCTGGATCAGGTCTTTCACCGCTCCCGCCACGTCTTCGATCGGGACGCTAGTATCGACGCGATGTTGATAAAACAGATCGATGGCCTCCACCTTGAGCCGCCTGAGAGAAGCCTCGGCGACTTCCCTGATGTGCTCAGGCCGGCTGTCCTGGCCCAACTGCTCCCCCTTGGGACCCAGTTTGAAACCGAACTTGGTGGCAATCACCACACGATCCCGTACGGGGGCAAGGGCTTCGCCGACGAGCTCTTCGTTGGTGAACGGGCCGTAGGCTTCGGCGGTGTCGAAGAACGTGACGCCGCGCTCGACGGCTGACCGGATCAACGAGATCATCTCCTGCTCGTCTCTCGCCGGGCCGTAGCCATAGCTCATCCCCATGCAACCGAGCCCGAGGGCTGACACTTCCAGGCTGCTGTTTCCGAGTTTACGCTTTTGCACTCCGTTTCTCCTTTGAGGGTTCACCCGTTCGCATACATTCGCGTCGTCCACTCTATCTGCTGGTGGCGATGATGCCCCTGGCCAGGGTGACGATTTCGCTCCTCGAACAGCGACGCACAGGTGGCGCGCCCGTTCCTCGCGCGCAGTTACTGCGGGTGATACGGCACGACGACCGCTTTGGTGAGGTTCACGAGCACGAGGGCGGAGTCGCCAACGAGGGTGACACCGGCGGCGCGGGTAAGCCCGTCCTGCACCACGCGCACTTCCGCGCGATTGCCATCGATCGTCAGCTCTGAAAGACGTCCCTGTTGCTCGGCCTGGAGCAAAGTATGTGGACCCACGCTTCGCAAACCATCGGGCCGAACCAGCGGCATCGACGTCTCGATCGGCACGACTGTGACTGCACTGCCGTCCGCGTTCACCGGGATGCGAAAGAGCTTGCCCGTGGCGAAGTCGTTCACGTACAGCGATCCATCGGCGAGGAAGGCGAGACCGTCGATGACGGAAAACGCCTGATTCCTGACCCACAACTCGAGCTCGGTGGCGCCGGGCTTGAGTCGGTGAACACCGCCGCGAAACGATTCGGACACGTAGACCGTGCCGTCGGCCGACACCGCGATGTCGTTGCACACACCACTATCGGGGGGAAACGG
>DASSAV010000494.1:0-2291 GCA_035699265.1 Rhodothermales bacterium | reverse complement strand
GCGGCAATTTCTTCGGCGGCCACCGCGTTCTGCCGGTAATGCACCGCCACGGTTCCACCGGACTCCGCCATGCCTTCTGCAATGGCCCGCCCGATGCCCCGGCTAGCCCCTGTGACGAGAACGACGCGCCCCGAAAGATCGATTTTCATGCTGGTACTTGACGCGCTCAGACGAGAACGTGAGCGGCGGATGTGAAGCACCGCCGCATCAGTGTTGGCGCCAAGATAACTCAGATGCAGCGCTTTGCGACCCTACTCCACATCGTACGCGGCTAATACGATAGGATATCCTTGACGAAGGCACGCACGTCCTTCTTCTTATCGCGTAGAAGTTCCGCCAGTCTGTCCTCCTTTACCCGAAACAGAGAGGCCAATTCGGCAAGGGCCTCTTGCTTCCGAGGTGTTTTCTTGCCGGCATGCTTGTGGTGCCCAGCACCGTCGAATAAGCCGAGCGCGGCGTCGTGGGCGGCCGCTACGAGTAGCATCACCGTACGGGGTTTCTTGGTTGGCAGCGACCCTATGTCGTTGTGATAGCGAATCGCAATCTGCAGATCCTCGGGTAACTGCCAGTTGCGGCTAATCTCAGCGCCCAGCCGTGCGTAATCCGTCCCGTACGTCTCAAACTCTTTTCCTGCGAGTAAAGTTAGCGCTGCCCCGTTTATATTTTCCGGGTCGGTATTCCACAGGCTACAGTATCGGCGGCTGTCACTACTGAGGAAGACCAATCGCCCCAATTGATGGAGCAGTCCTGCCGTGAAGGCCGTGTCGGGCTTGTGCAGGCCAAGATGCTGCCCCAGCGTACGGGCAAATGCGGCGGCGCCTACATTCAACCTCATGATATGCAGGTAAATGCGAGATGCCGCCGGCGTATCCACCGCTGAGAACAGGTGCATCATGACTTCGGTAAGGACCAGGTTGCAAACGGAGTCGAAGCCGAGGATGAGCACCGCCCGCTCGATATTGGACACCTTCTGCACGAGGCTGAAGTAGGTGGAATTGGCGTGCCGGATGACCCTGGCGGACGCCACGGTATCCTTACTCAGAATTTCGACCAGCCGCTCTGTATCCGGCACCCTGTCTTTGCGGGACAACAGGCTCAATAGGGCCGGTAGCGTAGAGGGCATCGGGGGGAGCTGCAGCTCGAACGGAGCCGTGCCTTCCGGGCTTTCGTCTTCCCAACTGGTGTTGCTGTTGAGTGCGTGAAACAGCTGCTTCCCCCCAGACGCATCGTCGATATATCCGTCGAAGCCGGCAGCCGTAAAGCGCTCATTCACGTCCCGCATCGGACGCCATGAACAGGCGATGACAGGCAACTCTTTGCACTCTGGCAGGGCGCGCAGGCTGTTCAGGAGGTCAATCCCTGAACGAGCATCTTCTGAATCGATTCCGATGAGCACCAGGGCGCAAGGCTCGGACTGAAGTTCCCGGACGGCCTCGTCAAGCCCGGAGGCCGTGACCAGTTCAAAATCTGTTTTTGACTGAAGCTCGGCCAACTTGTAGGCCTTTACGTCGGCCCCGACGACCAGGACGCGGCGACGCCCTTCCTGCGGTGCCGGATCGAGATTGGGCGAACCTATACCGTCAGGCTCGCATACAGCCCTGCTATGTACCGCCGCTGGAGGCATTCTTGCTTGGTAAACGACCGGGAAAACCCTACTTCGCCGTAACCGGTCGTGTGGCCGAGAAAGTAGTACCAAGCCATGCATCGCCTCGTGGAGCGATGGCCGGTACTGCATGATAGCTGACCCGGACCCCCGCTGGCCATGCCACACCTGTACAGACTTTGCTCATCGAAGTATCGGCCGATCCGGCCGCAGCTATAGATCGGGAGAGCGGGTTGGTTACGCCGACCCCGAAGGAATCTTACTCGTAAGAACGAGTCGTAAGCGAGGTTTCCGCCAGGACGTCCTCCGTGACGTCGAATCGAATACGCCCCAGCGTGCGGCCTTCCGCGGTCTGAACGTCGACACGCCACTTTCCTGGGCGGAGATTCCGTTTCAGGGTAAAGCCCCGGTAGCCCCGATCGCGCTGGCCGATGATCTGGTAGCCGATCCGATCCGTGCGTATCCACTCCTGCCGGTCTTCGTCGAAGTACAGCCATTCGTGGTACACACGTGTCTGGAGCCTTGCCGGCGCAAAGATGGCGGTAAAGCAGTACACCGGATCCCCTGCGCTGCGGTGAAACGTCTCGTCGGAGTGGACCCAGAACTGATACCAGGCCGGCTTTTCGTAGGTCAACTCGTAGACGTCGCCACCGGGAGCAACACGCACCTGGTGGTACATACCACCATG
>DASSAV010000493.1:0-5725 GCA_035699265.1 Rhodothermales bacterium | reverse complement strand
TGGGGCACATGCTGGAATCGCTCGGGATAGATCGGATCGGTCACGATAGCTGGTCCGCTCGCGCGGGTCATCATGACCGTCCATTGCGCCTGGAGGTCGGTCGGGAAGCCCGGGTAAGGCGCGGTGGTGATGGGGACGGGCCGGATCCGTTCAGGAGGGACCACCTCGATCCAACTGGCCCCCGCATTGAACCCGGCGCCGGTGCATCTGAAGGCATCCAGGAAGGCATTACCCAGGTGGTCCGGCTCGGCATTCGTGATGCGGACGCCCCGGCCCGGCTCGCCTGCCAGAACAGCGGCGATCATGTACGTTCCGACCTCGATTCGGTCGGACGCATTGCGGAAGACGACCGGGTGCAACTCGTCCACACCCTCGATCTCGAGGACATCGCTACCCAGTCCATTGATGCGCGCACCCATCGCCCGGAGCATCTCCCCGAAAACGACCACGTCCGGCTCCCGCGCGGCGTTGGTGATGCGGGAGGACCCGCGCGCCCGGACGGCGGCGAGCAGCAGGTTGACGGTCGCCCCTACGCTGGAGGGTTCCAGGTTGATGTTTCCGCCGCGAAGCCGCCCTCCCGGCGCGACGGCCGTGACGGCACCTTCTTCGATCTCGATTTCAGCACCGAATGCCTTCATGCCCTGCAGGTGCAGGTTGACCGGGCGCGCGCCCCAGGCATCGCCGCCGGGCAAACCCACCCGCGCCTTCCCACACCTGCCGAGCAGTGCGCCCAGTAGGTAGAACGAGGCTCGCATGGCATTGACGAGCGCGACAGGTGGCTCGTGCCCGTTCACGTGCGTGGCATCGACGACCAGCGTTTCCGGGGTGTTGGGGTCGCGATCGGGGTTGTATGTGTAGGTGCAGCCGAGGCTCTCCAGCGCATCCGCGAGGGTCCATACGTCATGCAAGACTGAGACGTTGTAAATGGTGCTGCGTCCAGGGGCCAGCAGGGCGCCGGTCATCAGCGGGAGCACCGTGTTTTTAGAGCCGCCCGCCGCAATCGACCCGCGAAGACGTGAACCGCCTTCAACGATCAGCCGCTCCGAGTCGTTCGTCTTAGACGGCTGCGCCTTCGGCTTGCGGGTCCGTGTCAGTTCAGTTTGCATGTGCGCGATATACAGGAACCTCGATGGGGCCAGAGATCATGTGGAGAGAACAGGTCAAAACAGGGATTTGAAGCTACCCCGGAAGAAAATGCGGCGCGTCCATGGGAAGGTTAGATCCCCTCGACGCGCGTGTGATCAGGCTACTCACAGGGCGGCGCTTTGTTGATTGTCCACCAGCAACGTTACATCCGGATACGTACGACCCAATGCAGGGTCGCGAAGACGCGATGTGTCCATCACAACCCGAAATTGTGTCATTTCCGGCCCGTTGGAGTTGACCTGTTCCGTAGAATCCCATTCTTTAAGCCTGGCCCGCCATTCGTCAGATCGGGACCGATGGCGAGCCGTTCCTCCTTCTCATGCTCGAACCGGATCCCCTTGCCCGGAGCGACCACCCTCATTGCGAAACGGCTATGCACATTACACGACTGCTGCCGCTGGCTGCGGCAGGCATGATCCTCCTCTCCTCTTGCGCCCGCACGCCCGTAAAACCTGCCGTACAACCATTCAAGGTAGCCTTCATCGGTGATACCGGCTTTGACTCGACTAGCTCGCCAGTGCTGGACACGGGGTTTGAGAAGGTGCTCGACCTGGTGAAATCGGAGGACGCCCAGATGCTGGCGATTGCGGGCGACTTCGGATATGAGGAGGAGAAGAACGTCGCCGCGGGCTATTTCGAGAACATCAACCGCATCCTGGGCGAGGACTTCCCCGTCGTGGCCGCCGACGGGAATCACGACGACTGGTCTCAGTACATGCCGTTCTTCCAGAAGCGCCTGGAGCGCATGGGCCTGCCGGACACGCTGATTTCGGGGGAGGAGTACGGCCTTCACTTCGGCGGCATCGACTGGGTCATGCTCGCAACACACGGCGACGCCGGCTTCGTCGAGTCGCACCTACCCGGTGCGGGCGATGGCGACTGGCGTGTATGCCTATGGCACAAGAACATGAACGACATGCAGGCGGGCGGCAAGAGCGATGAAATGGATTGGGCCACGTACCGGGCCTGCCAGGATGCCGGTGCGATTATCGCAACGGGACACGAGCACTCGTACGCGCGCACCCGGACGTTGACCGACCTGGGCAATCGCGCGGACGGTCACGGCGCAACGGGTGCGCCGGACCAGGTTGAGGTCGGTCCCGGACGCACCTTTGTATTCGTCTCGGGTCTGGGCGGGAAAAGCATGCGGGACTACGAATGCGATAAGCACGAAGACGACACCTGGTGGGCAACGGTGTATACGAGCAATTACTACCTCCAGAATGGGAGAGAAATCGTGAAAAGTTGTGCACCAGGCACTGCCGATGCCGAGCCGGTCGTGGACGGATACACCTTCGGTGCGTTGTTCATCACATTCAACGCCGGAGGCGACCCGGACAAGGCGGATGCCTACTTCAAGAACATCGACGGAGAGGTGATAGACTCCTTTTCGATTACCCGGCCGAGCGGCCTGGCCAGGCGCTAGGCAAGCTGCGGAAGCTGGTGGACACCCGAAGACGAGCAGGAGTTCAAAGCGCGCGCGGAAGCTGGTGGACGAGTACAATGCGTTCAACCCGGTCGACACCCTGCACGTGAACGGTGCGCTGACGCTCGGCGAGAACATCGGCGACCTGGCCGGCGTCACGATGGCCTACCGGGCCTACAAGCTCTCATTGAACGGGAAAGAGGCACCGGTAATCGACGGGTTCACGGGAGACCAGCGGTTCTTCCTCGGATATGCGCAAATCTGGCCTCGCAAGTACCGCGACAATGAACTGCGCCGGCGACTCGTGACAGACCCCCACGCGCTGAATCAATACCGCACGAACGGTATCCTGGTCAATATCCCGGCCTTTTATGAAGCATGGGACGTAGAACCTGGCGACGGGATGTACCGGGCACCGGAGGATCGGGTCAAAATCTGGTAAGTCCGGATTCTGGAGACATCAGAGGGCGGGGTTCTGATGAAGGCGCCCCTCCCATGTACTTTGCACAAGCTACAGCTCACCGACAGCAATAGACATGACACCGGGGAGCCATGGCAAGCCGCTTGCGTACAAATTGAGAGCGCATCATATTCCAACATACGCCCACCAAGATGTCGGCAGATTCGATACGTCTCAATCGGAAAACCATCTCAGTCGGATCGCTGTACGAAGATCATTCCGACCTGAACTACTGGCTTTCAAAGACACCTGCTGAGCGTTTGGCAGCAATTGAGATGATGCGCCAGCTTAATTATGAATACGACCCGGCTACCGCTAGACTTCAAAGAGTTCTTGAAGTCGTTGAACGAGCAAAACGTTAAGTATCTGCTTGTAGGGGGTTATGCAGTCGGATACTACGGGTACCCACGCGCGACGGCAGACATTGACGTCTGGATTGCTTCTGATCCTCAAAACGCGGCACGTGTAGTAGCGGCCCTGAAAGCGTTCGGCTTCGAAGTGCAGGGGCTTTCTCCTGACCTATTCCTTGCGCCTGATCGAATTGTACGCATGGGGGTCGCTCCGATGCGGATCGAGATCCTCACCTCTGTATCTGGGGTTGCGTTTGATACATGTTACGCAGAGCGCAAACCAGTCGTGATGGACGGAATCGAGGTGAGCCTTATCAGCTTGCGACACCTCAAGCAGAACAAGGCGGCCAGTGGTCGGCACAAGGATCTGGATGATCTGGAGCACCTGCCCTGAATGACAGGGCAATCCCAGGTTGTGATACCGACAGATCAGGTTTAGAACCTGAGTGCATTTGAACTGACGCGAAAGGTACCTCGCATCGTCTCATGCGTACAGAACATCTCGAAAGAGCCCGGAGGATCTGCCTGGCCCTGCCTGATGCAACGGAGAAGCAGGCCTGGGGAGCGCCTACGTTCCGTATCAGGAACCGGATGTTCGCCATGTACCACGACAATCACCACGGAGACGGACGGATTGCACTATGGTGTAATGCACCGCCGGGTATTCAGGGCGTGCTGGTGGAGGCAGAGCCTGAGCGTTTCTTCGTGCCGCCGTACATGGGGCCGAGCGGGTGGGTCGGGCTGCACCTCGACCGGATGGACGACCTCGAAGTGGAGATTCACGTCCGGGAGTCCTACCGCCTGGTTGCTCCGAAGAAGCTGCTGGCGCAGTTGGACGATGCGCGAGCCTGACAATTAGGCCGCCAAACGAAAGAACCCGGGGTGTATTCGCCCCAGGTTCTTCCTTTCAGGATAGTACGGACCGCCGGACGTCACACTTGCATCGCTTCCGGATTGACGACCGACTTCGCAATACGGTTGAGCATCTGGTCCGTTTGCTCTTCTTCTTCCAGGATGTTACCCAGGATGCGTTTGTCGTCCATACGCCCGAGCATCTCGGCGTAGGTGGCGACTGTGCCGTACCCGGCGATCTCGTAATGCTCGATGCGTTGGGCGGAAGCGATCATCCCGGCGTCGATGACGTCGGAGTCGCCGCTTTTGCCCAGCATCTCCGAGGCCTCCTTGACGAGCCCCTGCATGGCTTTGCAGGTCTCACCCTTTGGGCTCTTGCCGAGGTCGTCGAAGATCTGCTCGAGCCGGTCGTGCTGGCGTTTCGTCTCATCCAGATGTTGCTGAAAAGCCTGTCGCAACTCGGGATGAGATGCTTTCTTTACCATGGCGGGCAGTGCATCGATGATCTGGGTTTCGGCGCTGTATAGGTCGCGCAGTTGCTCCAGATACAGATCGGAAAGCGTCTCCAGTCTCATATCTCCCTCCTCTAACGGTTGATGTAGGTTCAGCAGAGGACACACGCCTCCTGCCCTTAGAAGGTGACGAGCCTGCCGGACAACCGCAATGGGAAAAGTCCCTTGTGCCGACCTAGTTACATGGAAAAACAACATGTAACCAGATCGGGACCGCTCGTCCTGAATGGAGGATGCTCGGCTACAACCTAATTTTTGTGGGAACCGAGGGCAGGGGGATCTTCTTCCGCCGGATGCCCGTCAGTAGCGCGCCACCCGTACCAGTCATTATCCGTTGTACCCCAATGCGTCGATCTCTTCCTCTGCTGATTGGCTTCATCATCTTCGGCTGCTTCGTGGCTGCGTGCGACAGCGATCCGGAACAACCCGAGCAGAACCTGCCCACCCCACGAGCCGTGGCCGACACGGCCTACACCGTGACGAGCACGGGGTTGAAATATTACGATTTTGAGGTAGGCGCAGGAGACTCGGCAAAGGCGGGCGATCAGGTACAGGTGCATTACAGCGGCTGGCTCACCAACGGACAGCTCTTCGATACCTCCATCGGCCGACAGCCCATCCAATTCATTCTGGGGGGAAATCAAGTGATCCCAGGCTTCGACGAGGGTATCACCGGGATGCAGGTCGGCGGGGACCGCCAGATCGTCATTCCACCAGATCTCGCATACGGACAGACAGGAAACGGGGCAATCCCGCCCAATGCGACACTCATCTTTGAAATCCAACTGGTGAACGTGGTCCACGCGAGTTCCTCTGCGAGCAGCAATCCGTGAGCGCATGCCGCTGAGAGAAACGGACGTGCGGGTAGGCTCCTGTGGATTCAGGCGGTCGCGAGAGGCTTATTACCCGTTGCTCAACACCGTGGAGGTGCAGCATACCTTCTACGATCCGCCCCCCGTCGAGACGCTGCGCGAATGGC
>DASSAV010000492.1:0-3883 GCA_035699265.1 Rhodothermales bacterium | reverse complement strand
GGGTGGCCTCCTGGATGCCAGCCTCAGCCTGGCCAATCTGCGCGAGCTGCCGGGCCGTTTCCTCCCGCTCCGCCTCGAAATCGGCCTTTATCTTCAGGTAATACTCGAACTCCTCCAGGGTGTCGGGAGGGACAGTGCTCGAATCGGATTTTTCGTACCTGGCGCGCAGGCGGGCGTACTCGCGCGTCAGTTCCATCGTGTCGTAATTCACGTCGCGCCCGTCGGCGCCGCCGATGAAGTTCCAGCCGTGGACGTCGTCCGTGTAGCCGTTGCGGTCGTCATCGACGCCGTTGCCCGGGATTTCACCGGGGTTCGTCCAGATCCGGTCGTCCAGGTCGTCGTGGGTGACGTCGACGCCGCCGTCGATGACGGCTACGACGACCGATTTCCGGGGCCGTTGGCCGTCGAGAAGTTCGTGGTACGCCCGTTCGGTACTGACGCCCCGGAAGCGGTTCTCCTGCTCGTCCAGGTTGAACCAGTTTTGCGGCGGCTCGGCCAGCATGACCGCTTCCGAATCCGCCGCCACGGCGACCGAATCCGAGCCGGCGGCTACGGCGGTTGAATCTGAATCGGCTGCTACGGTGACGGAGTCTGGGCCTGTCGTCTGCGCATGGGCAGACGGGGGCATGCCTGCCACACCTGCGAGCGAGAGCGCGGTGAGCAGGAGGGCGGGGTAGAGGTGTCTGAACATAGGAGACTGCATCTATGTGGCGAAGACGTGCCCGCCTCAAGCGGGGTTCGGCGAGCAACGAACTTCGGGGCAGAACGATCCCACCAGCTGCCAGAAATGCAGGGCCGACGGCCACACGGCAGAAGCGTCTGATAGCAGCGGCGATCTACTGCGTGCTGCTGCGGGAGAAAGAGGGGAGCGGCGCGCGTGGATGGAGACGTCAGGCGGTGCCCGTGGAGACGATAGACGTTTCCTTCACCCCTATCCACTTCAGAGCTTCTTCCACGCTCCAGAAGAGCGCAGTGGGTCTGTTGCTGTCTTTGTCCTTGACTGCCAGGAGAAAGAAGAGGTCGTGCATCACCGGTCTGCCGACCACGTAAGCAAGCTTACCGTCCCCTCGTCGTTCGCGCAGTTCATCCCAGGCCGACATGACGTCGTCGATGTCTTTCGGCAGGAAAACCACCTCGGAAGCCTCAGAGACTTGCCATAAGGTGGCGTATCCCGGCTGCCACAATTCATCGGTGAAGAGGGCACGGATACAGCCGAGGTACTGCGGCCCCGTGACGGAACCCCGGAGCCATCCGACCCCAAGTTTCAGGTCGGGAAAGACGCGGACGCTGCATGTGTCCATCGCGCAGGCAATGAAGGGGAAGGGTTTTCACGCAACCGGGGGCGTCGTCATCATCTACTACGGAGGAAGCTACTACTCGGGCCGAATCGGTCCAACCCCTAAAGCCTGCGTTACCAGACAGTTGCAGCTTTGCGGGGTGTGGCCTGGGCCGGCGGTTGAACGGCTTGTAATAACTTCGATGGCAAGCCGATTGCGGCAGGATTTTAGCGTAAAAGTCGCTGCCGTTGGGTACGTTTATGGGTTACCGTATCGCCGGCCTATGCCCGGCGCCATCAGACCCTCACGCGAAATGGAAGGCCCTGACCGCCATTCACGGCTTTACGACATGCTCAAAGGTAAAGAAGACGCTGTGCGGGACGAAGCGGAAGCGTCCGATCAGGGGAACGGCCATTCGGAAGCCGGGGCGCCACCGGAGCCCGGACCGCCGGCCGTGAGTACCGCCCCGCCGGAAGCCGCCATCTACTCCCGTACGATAGATGAGCCGGAGGAGGCGGAGTCGACGAAGAAGAAAAAGAAGAAGCGCAGGAAGGAGAGGCGGTCCGACGGGGAGCAGATCGGGTCGTTGCGGGGCGTCGAAACGCTGTTTCGCACGGCTTACGCCACGCACATGGACTTGAGCGCGATCGCTGACAACAAGGCGAACATCATGATTACGATCAACGGGATCATGGTATCGCTGCTGCTGGCCTCCATCTCCCCGAAGATCGACGCCAACCACTGGCTGTTGCTCCCTACCAGCATCGTGCTCGTGGGGTGCCTGGTGTCGCTGATCTGCGCGGTGCTGGCCGCGCTCCCGCGCATCAACACCGACGAGGTGAGCATCAAGGACGTTCGCCGGAGGCGGGGCAACATCCTGTTCTTCGGCAGCTTCTCGAGCATGACGGAGGAGGACTACGTGCAGGGCATGACGGAGCTGGTGCAGGATACGCCCCGGCTCTACCAGAGCATGATGCGGGACATCCACGCGCTCGGCACCGTGCTGGCGCGCAAGTTCCGGCTGCTCCGCATCGCCTACTTCACGTTCGTCTCCGGGCTGGTGCTCGGGGTGTTTTTGTTCATCGGCGTGTACGTGGGGGTGGTGACGTCGATGCAGCGGGCAGCCGCGCAGACCACGACGCAGCCGCAAGTAGCGTTGCCGCCGCCGTTGGGCCAGTAGTTGCGGTTTTCGGGTGGCTATACCAATTCTCCGAAATCACAGTGCATTCAGATCTGCTTCCGGTCTCCCGACGAGCGCCCCTGGTCTGTCATCCCGACGAGTCCGCGAGGAGGGATCTGTCCGAAGTGGAACCGTTCAGAGCAATCCTGAGCCGCGCGTTCTATACAGATCCCTCACAGGAGCCTGCCCTGAGCGGAGCCGAAGGGTTCGGGATGACGTGTTTGGAACGGATCAGGTTTGCACAAGAGTTTTGTAGAACTGGTATTATACTCATGCTTTTACGGTTTCGTATCCCCGTCCTGCTCGTCTGTCTTTTCGGTTTGACCCTACCAGCCCTTGCACAGGAGAAGCCAGCCACATCCCTCCGCAACGGCGCCTGGGCGTTGCAGTTTGGCGTAAGCCAGAACTTCACCCTTACCTCGTTCGAGGGCAGCACCATCTCGGCCAAGCACCATGCTTCCGATAACAGCGCATGGCGCTATGGGTTGACACTGAACGGTGAGTTCGGCAGCCAGGGTGCGGCAAGTGATGAATCTCCAGACTCGAAATCCAAGGACAATCATCAGAGGTTGGCTCTCTCCATCGTGTATATCAGCTATCCCGATGTTATCGAGAGGCCGTTGGACGTCGTCCATCTTTACTGGGGGATCGGTCCGAACGTCAGCTTCTCGCGGAGCCGATCACAAGATGCAGCTGGATCCAGCATCATGACGACGCAGGGACTGGGGGCCGGGTTAGGCGGGCTCATCGGGGCCGAATGGTTCGTAGCGCCTCGAATCAGCCTGACGGCCGAGTACGGCTCCGCTTTGCGCTATGAGCGCAATGCCACAACCATCAAGCCGGACGATGTGTATGGACCGGGCAGCACGGTGTCCTCCAACACATTCGGCCTGTTCTCGCAGGGGGTCAAATTCGGCATCTCGGTATACGTGTCGCCCGGCAAGTAAAAACTCCCAACAGGCAACTACTCGGCCGCGCTCGCCGACTGTACGGTCGCCGGGTAGGCGAACGCATACTGGCCTGAGCCGATCTCTACGATCACGTCCGGTCCGTCCTGCCTGCTCGCGGTGACGCCCGGCGCTTCGGACAAGGCTTTGCCGCTCTCCGTCACCTGCGCGAGCGTGGCGCCTGGCAGCCGTACCGTGCCGTGCGCGTTGGGCGGGACGGCGGCATTCACGACGAGGCGGCCGCCGTCGAACTTCCAGCCGGAGCCTGCCTCGCCGTACATCGTGTGCAGGTCGGCGCGGGCGTAGGTGAGACCGCCGCCCGGCTCGGGCTGGATGAGGACATGCTTGTAGCCCGGCTCGTTCGGGTCCGTGTCCAGGCCCCCCACCACGCGGTACATCCAGTCGCCGATGGCCCCGTAGGCGTAGTGGTTGAACGAGTTCATGCCGGGGTCCTGGAACGTGCCGTCGGGCTTGATGCC
>DASSAV010000491.1:0-4782 GCA_035699265.1 Rhodothermales bacterium | reverse complement strand
CGGTGACGCCGATGAGGGGATGGTGTGTCTCGGCGTCCAGGACGTGGCCCGTAACGGCGGTCTGGGCGAACACGATGGAAGGGAGCAGTAAGGCCGCAGCGAGCGCGGGCAATCGAGCAAGGATCTTCATTGCAAGGTCCGAGAGCCGTTGACGGCGCGCATGGCGGAAGGGGCGATCGGAACCGCTTCGTTCAGCAATGCCGGAAAACAGCCGTCAATTTTTCATCAGCGGGGAAAAACGCTGTCGCGCAGCAACGGGCCGCTGCGCGGTCTCAGGCCATGCGGGGTGGGTGGTCGAGCGCGCGCACGTGGCCGTTGGCCTTGACCTGGAGGTCGAGGGTCGGGAATACGCGGGGAGACTCGGGTGTGGGGGGAAGAGGCTCGGGTTCCGCGACGACGAAGACGGAAACCGGAGAGGGGGAGGGGGGCGCCGGCCGGGTGCCGTCACGTTTGGCCTCGGCCATGCGCTTCTTCAAGAAGCACTTGCCGTGGCACTTCTCATGTGGCTTCGTACGGTTCACGCAGAGGTGCGTGGCGATGTAGTCGTGCCGGAGGTAGAAGAGTGTCTGAACGACGAGGCCGCCCTGTGTACTGAGCGCAAGGCTCAGTACGAGAAGGAAGGCGGTCATATGTCGGGAAACGTCTGGCACCTACAGGTACCTCTGCAGACGTGTGAATACCTGTACCTGCAATGATACGAAGAGCAGACCGTCGATACCATGAAAAGGGCGGGGATGTCGTGTGCAATGCCCGTGCATAGAGAATGAGTGAAAGAGAGAATGAGGGAAAGCGGGGACGAAAGGAGGGGGTGGTCGAGGGGGTGGTTTGAAGCAGGCCTGCCGAAATAATAGGGCGGGAGGTTGCGTCCGGCGGTTCAATGTGTCTATGGACACGTCCGGCCACCATGCTATTTTGTGTATGCCTACCGATCCTCATGTTACAGACTCCGATCCGGCTGCTGAGCCGGAGATTCGTTATAACGCCCCTATCCGTGAGTGGAACATAACCGACCGTCCGCGGGAGAAGCTGATGCGGCTGGGGCCGTCGGTGCTCTCCGACGCCGAGCTGATCGCGCTGATTTTCGGCTCCGGGACGCATACCAGGAACGGACCGGTATCCGCCGTTCAACTGGGCCAGGCGCTGCTCCGAACCTACCGGTCGCTGCATACCCTCTCGAAGCGCGATCTGAAGGAGCTGACGCGGGTTACGGGCATCGGACCTGCCAAAGCCGTGCAACTGGTGGCCGCTTTCGAGATCGGGCGCCGCATCGAGTCGCAGCAAACGGGGGAGCGGGTGCAGGTCTGCTCGCCCGAAGACGTGGCGGCGGTATACGGGCCGGGGATGCGGGATCTCAAGAAGGAGATCTTCAAGGTCGTTCTCCTCAATACGGCCAACTACATCGTGGGGGACTATACGGTGAGCGAAGGCGGGCTGGCCGCGAGCATCGTGGAGCCGCGCGGGGTGTTCCAGAAGGCCATCGTGGAGAACGCGGCGGCCATCATCTGCCTGCACAACCACCCGTCCGGCAACCCGGAGCCCAGCCGGGAAGATATCCGCGTCACGCGCCAGCTCGGGGAGGCGGGCAAGCTCGTGGGTATTCCTGTGCACGATCACCTCATTATTGCAGGGACCGCATATACGTCGCTCGCGGAGCGGGGGTTGATGAATGGTTGAAGGCTGAAGGTTGTCGGGTTGAGGGTGGGGAGGACGGGGAAAGGACGAGGATAGGAGAGTAGGAGAGTACGATCTCGGTTCCATCATACGTACGTACCCTCCTACCCTCGCAGATTTGCAACTTCTCATCCTCACGGATTCAGCTATTTCAGCAGGACGAGGGAGCGGGTCTGGCTGCCGGCGGTGGAGGAGAGCCGGTAGAAGTACGTACCGCTCGGGGCGGGTCGGCCTCCGGCGTCGGTGCCGTCCCACGCGACGGTGTGCGTGCCGGCGTTGAGGCGGCCCTGGACGAGCTGCCTGATCTCGCGGCCCGCCACGTCATAGATGCTCAGGGTCACCTCATCCGCCTGTTGCAGGTCGAAGTTGATGGTGGTCGGGCCTGCTGCCGGACGGAAGGGGTTGGGGTAGTTCTGCGCCAGCTTGAGGTGCGAAGGCAACTCCTGGCCGGACTCCACGGCGTCGGCAGTTCCGACGGGAGAGAGCCGGAACACCTTGCCGGACGATCCGGCGGGGCCGACGGAGTCAGTGGTCAGGACGTACATCTCACCGGAGAGATCCTGCCCGAAGCCGAGGATGAAGTGGCTGAAGCTGTCCACGTTGGCGATGGTCATTTCGGAGAAGGGCCACATGCCCTCGGTGGTCATGTCGGCCATGAAGATGCGGCCCGGCAGGTGCACCTCCTCCTCTTCGGTGGCCCCTTCCGTTTCCCCGCGGCTCCAGGCGCCGAAGATGTACTTGCCCTGCAGGGCGGGGATGTCGGTCCCACGGTAGACGTTGCCGCCGATGACGACGAGCCCGAGGCCGGTTTCGGGAAAGCCGGAGGAGTTCTCGAACTCAATGACCGGATCAATCAGTGGGTCGCCGTCGTCGTCTACACTGGGGCAGGAATCGGGCACGGTGAACGGATTCTCGGCGTCGAAGCAGTGGGTGCCCTCTTTGACGTTCCACCCGTAGTTGCCGCCCTTTGTGACGACGGAGACCTCCTCGTAGAGGTTCTGACCGGCGTCGCCGACGATGAGGGCGTGGTCGCCGCCCATGTCGAAGGAGAAGCGGTAGGGATTGCGGAAGCCGTAGGCGTACTGCTCGTCCGGCCCACTTTCGGCGAGCGCCGGGTTGTCGGCGGGGATGCCGTAGTTCTTGCCTTCGGCAGGATTGTCCACGTCGATGCGCAGGATGCTGCCGAGGAGGTTCGCATCGACGTCCTGACCGTTGCCGCCGGCGTTGCCGTCGTACCAGTCGTCCACGTGGCCCAGGTTAATATCGTTGGCGCCGCCGCCGTCGCCGAGCGAGAGGTAGAGGTATCCGTCCGGCCCGAAGGCAACGGTCCCCGCTTCGTGGTTGGCCTGAGGTTCGTCCACGAGGAGCAGCGTGTCTTCTGAAGCGGGATCCGCCTTGTTGGGGTCGTCAGCGGATACGGCAAACTCCGCGAGGTGCGTGGTGTTATTGAAGTTCTCCGGCGCCTCGGGGCGCGGGGGAGCGGCATAGTAGACGAAGAATCGGCCGTTGGTGGCGTAGTCGGGATGGAAGGCGAGGCCGAGCAGGCCGCGTTCATCGTAGCCGGGGTTCAGATCGACGATCTTGTCCGACAGGTCGAGGAAGGGCTCATCCAGCATGGTGCCGTCCGCCGTGACGATCCAGATCTTGCCGACCTGGTCCACGACGAAGAGGCGCCCGGTATCGTCGGGCGGCTCGACCAGCGTGACCGGGCTCGTCAGGCCGTCTACGACCAGTTCCAGGTCGGCGTCGCCTGCCTGTGCCTGGGGCTCGACGTGAATCTCGGAGCCCATCTGGCCGTGGTTGCCGCACTGGTAATAGAGCTCGTCCGGCGTATCCGCGCCGGGCGTGAACGTCACGGTCTCGTTGCCGGAGGCGAAGTTGTTCGTCACGCCCTCCGAATAGGTGCCCTGGCCGTTTCCTATATCACTTGTCGTGATATAGAAGCTGTGCATGGTCGAGACGCCTTGCAACTGGAAGGTGTAGGTCACGCCTCGTTGCAGGGTGAGGACTTTGCCCTGGGTGCCGTCGATGACGAAGCCCTCATGCCAGCCTTGTTGATAGAACGGATGCTCCGTCGTTTTGTCCTCGACGGTGACCGTGAAGGTGGTGGCATCCTGGGCCATCGCATTCAAGCGGGGGAGTGCCAGGGCCAGTGTGCAGAGCATGGCGAGGCATGGATACAGGCGCAGGGCCGGGCGGGCGGGTGTAGCAGTTCGCATGTCGAGCCTCCATTTGGTGGGTCAAAACGGTCCGGATCGCGTGTTTTGCCCCGGACACGCGAACTTCCTTGTCTCAGGGCAATAAACACAATTACTGTTTGACCAATTACAACGCGGGAGCGCACTTGTGCAAGGCAAAAGGAGCGTACGGTTGTGAAAAAGTTGCGGCTAGGGAGCGGGCGGGCGTCAGAAGCTGCGGCCCATCGCGTGGAGGAGGGCAGTCTGGACGAGGGCGTCGTCGCCGAGATAGAGCGCGACGAGCGGGCCTTTCTGGTAGACGTGGGCGCCCATGCCTACACCGACGCGGTGGGCGTCGGCCTCTGCTTCCGCCGTACTCCGGTATTCGAACACCTGTAGCCGGCCGCCGTCATTCGCCACGCTGTAGGCCAGGCCCGGCTGCGTAAAGGACGAGGCGGTGACGGGTTGCGCCGCGAGCAGCGTGACGCCCTCATTCTCGAGGAAGCGGACGAGTGAATCCCGGTCGGTCACCTGGGGGCTGCCGGTGCTTTTCTGTGTGGCCATGCAAGCGGCCATACAGGTGCCGAGGAGGAGCAGGAGGAGGTGTTGGAGTGTTCGGGTGTTCACGTGTTCAAGACGACCGCCGACGGCCGACCGCGGACCGACGCTCGATGGTGTTTGTTGGTTAAGGGATGCTGGTTGAAAGTTAAAGGTTAGAAGGTTGAATGTTAAGGAATCCTCAACTTTCAACCTTCTAACCTTTAAACCTGTAACCAGGCATGCTTGCGACGGCTACCGGATCGGTTGGGGGTTCAGGTAGACGTCTGTGGTTTGAGAGGCGGCGGCGGGGCCGCCGTCGGTGAGGGAGCGCGGGGAGCGGGCCTTGATCTGGCCGATCTTGCTCCCTACCGGCTGTGTGGTCGCTTCGACGAGG
>DASSAV010000490.1:0-11012 GCA_035699265.1 Rhodothermales bacterium | reverse complement strand
CCAATAGTCGCTCCAGCCGCCACCGGCCTGGTGCTTGAAGGATGTCTCTCCAGCGGGAATCGAATGCTCTCGAATACATTTATGGGACTTCCCAGCATCCGTCGGCTGCCATTCTATGTGGTAGGGATCAATTCGTCTAATTTGCGGGCCGATTCACTTCAACAGAAAAAGGCACGCCCGGTCGGACGTGCCTTTCTGATTTCAACAGTATGCCCGGCCTTTCAGCCGATGTGCATCTGGAGCTCTTCGCGGCGGTGTTTCTGGCGGAGTTTGCGGAGGGCTTTTTCCTTGATCTGGCGTACGCGCTCGCGGGTGAGGCCGAAGCGCTGGCCGATCTCCTCCAGCGTCAGCGGGTGCTCGCGGCCGATGCCGAAGTAGAGGCGCGTGATCTCCGCCTCGCGGGGGTGGAGCATGCTCAGCGCCCGCTCGATGTCGATCTTGAGCGACTCGTCCAGCAGGATCTCGTCGGGCGAGGTGTCCTGTTCGCTCGAGAGCACGTCCAGGAGGCTGTTGTCGTCGTCGTCGTTGAAGGGAGCGTCCATGGAGAGATGGCGGCCCGTGTGCTGCATGGCCTCGCGCACCTTCTCCACGTCGATGTCCAGCTCCTTCGCCAGTTCCTCGATGTTCGGCGGGCGCTCGTGTTCCTGGGCGAGCTTGGCGCTCGTCTTGCGGATCTTCGAGATGGTGCCGATCCGGTTCAGGGGGAGGCGGACGACGCGGCTCTGCTCGGCGAGCGCCTGGAGGATCGCCTGCCGGATCCACCAGACCGCATAGGAGATGAACTTGAAGCCGCGCGTCTCATCGAAGCGCTGGGCGGCCTTGATGAGGCCGTAGTTGCCCTCGTTGATGAGGTCGGCGAGGCTGAGGCCCTGCCCCTGGTACTTCTTGGCGACCGAGACCACGAAGCGAAGGTTGGCGCGGGTGAGGCGGTGGAGCGCTTCCTGATCGCCTTGCTTGATGCGGCGGGCCAGATCCACTTCCTCGGCTGGAGTCAGCAGGGGAATTTGCCCGATCTCCTGCAGATACTGATCCAGCATACGTTGCTGGCGCGGGACATACATAGGCCTTCGGCGAGTTTGGTTTCAGCGGGGACGAGTCTCAGACTCGGCGCGCCTAGGGGGTGGGGGCACTGATTCGGAATACGCCCACATCGGGAGCTTTTGCGTGCTTTCGGAAGAAATGAACCGTCGCTCTGCACGCGCGGGTAACATAGTTGTTCCGGCTAATGGGGTATTTCAATTCACGTTAAGCACTACACAGCCGGAATGTTTCGTATCAGAGAAAGAACGCTGTCGGCCACGGCGCGTTCCTCGCTCATGCGCGGTACTTTGGTCTGGCCGCTGATTTTCTTGCGGGTCAGCTTGAGCCAGTTGTAGAAAGTCCCCTGCGGCACGGGGATGATCTCCGGGCGTCCGAACGCCTGTGCCTCGCGCCGGATCTGATAGTGGCGGTTGGCGTCCTGGAGGTGCGCGTCGATGGCCGTGGCGAAGGCCTCCAGGCTTTCCGGAGGCCGGGCGAACTCTACCAGCCACTGGTGGGTCGGCAGCCGGTCGATCTGCGCCTCCTGGGGGGCGATGTGGAAGTCGAGCACGTCGGCACCGGTCCGCTCGCACGCGTGGAGGAGCGCAGCGCGGGCCTCGTCGCCGAAGACCTTCTCTCCGTACTTGTCGATCACCTCGTTCGTCCGCCCGGCCACGGCGATCTTGTGCGGGAAGGTTTGTGTGAAGCGGACCACGTCGCCGACGCCGCACGCCCAGAGGCCGCTGCACGTCGAGACGAAGGGCGCGTACCGCACGTCGGTCTCGACGTCGGCGACGGTGTAGCGGCGGGCGCCCTCCCGGCCCAGCTCATCCATGCGTACAAACTCGAAGAAGACACCGTTGTCGAGGTGCAGGAGCATGGAGGGGTCGTCCAATTCGTCCTGAAACGAATAGAAGCCTTCCGAGGCGCCGTAGGTCTCCAGGAAGTGCAGACCGGGCAGGCCGATCTTCGCTTCCAGCAGGTGCCGGTACGAACTGAGCGCCACACCGCCGGAGACGAAGAGCCTGAGGTTGGGCCATACCTCACCGACCGTCTCGGCCAGGCGCCCCTTCTTCCGGCGATATGCGTCCGCGAGGCGCTTGAAGAAGACGAGCGCCCACGTCGGAGCCATCACGAGCATGCGCACGTCCATGTCCAGTGTGCGCGCCGCGATGGCTTCGAGCTTCTGCTCCCAGTTGGGGAGGAACGACACCTCGTTGGGCACGGCCTGGAAGAGGGTTCGGAAATACAGGGGGGCATATTCCGCCTGGAGGCCGCTGACCTCGCCGACCCACGTGCCCGGATGGTCCGGGTCCTCCTCGATGCGGCCTGGCAGGGTGAGGTGCTTCCCGAGCAGGGCGTCCAGATGGCCGCCGGCCGCCAGGTAACCCAGGCCCACGGCTGCGGCAAAGCTCCGGTTGCGCATCAGCATGTCCCGGCTGACCGGGATGACCTTGCCGGCGGAAGCCGTGCCGCTGGAAACGGCGAAGTCGCGGAACGTGCCGGGCCAGAAGACGTCCGCCGCCCCCTTCCGCACGCGCGCCGCGTCTTGCCGCACGTCGTCGTAGGTGTGCAGGGGGACGCGGGCCTGGTAGGCGCCGACGACGTCTTGATCCTGCGCGATGGAGGCGAAGCCGTATCGCTGTCCCCACTCCGTCTCCGCGGCACGCCGGAGCAGGCTGCGGAGCAGCCGTGCCTGCGTCCCTACGGGATCGCGCTTGAATTCCTGGACGGTGCGCAACGGGCGGAACGGAAGCCCGTAGAGAACCTTGCCGGTCATAGCGGGCGGGGATTGTTTGCGATTGACCGCCCGCTGGAGGGGGCTGGGGTCCCGAAGCCGTTTTTCGGGGCAGCTGGGGGCGTGTAGAAAGGCAACACCCTCCGGCCCTGGCGGGCCACCTCCCTCAAGGGAGGAGTTAAAGGCATGTTATTCCTGGCAACTAGATTCTTCCTTATCAAAGCGTGCATATTACTATGCGTGCGTCAGAACATCAGAATACTTGAACTCCTCTCTCCGCTGCGCCGCACTGCAACTCACGACATACTTTGTAGTTGCAAAGATACCGTCTGGAACGCCTCTCCTCCATACCCTTGCACACCTCCACCGAAAGCTATCCCGCCGAACGGTTCGTTCTGGACTGCCGGGGCCGCCTGCTCGACTGCCGCCCAGGGATCGCGCAGGGCGCCCACGTCATGGGCATCCTGAACGTGACGCCGGACTCGTTCTCCGACGGCGGGCGCTTCGTCAGCCTCGACGCGGCGCTGGCGCAGGCGGAATTGATGGCTGCCGAGGGGGCCGCGATCATCGACGTAGGCGGGGAATCCACGCGGCCACGCGGCTCGGTCTACGGGGAGGGCGCCGCCGCAGTAGCCCCGGAGGTAGAACTGCGGCGTGTGCTGCCGGTCGTCGAGGCCCTCGCAAGACGATTTCCGGAAATCCTCATTTCCATCGACACGTACAAGTCAGAAGTCGCGCGCGCCGCGCTGGAGGCGGGCGCCCATATCGTCAACGACGTGACGGGTCTCCGGCGCGGGAATGAGGCGGCCATCGTGGCGGCAGCCTTCGGGGCGCCCCTCGTCGTCATGCACGCGCTGGGCGCTCCGGGCGAGATGCCCCACGAGCACCGCTATAACGACGTGGTCGAGGATGTGGCGGCCTCGCTGAAGGAATCGGTCGAGGCTGCACGCAGGGCGGGGGTGCGGCAGGTCGCGGTCGACCCCGGCTTCGGTTTCGGCAAGTCGCCGGAAGAAAACCTCCGTATCATCGACGGGGTGGACCGTTTCTTGCGGCTCGGTTGTCCGGTCGCGGTGGGGATCTCGCGAAAGAGCACCATCGGCGCCGTGCTCGGGACGAAGAAAGCGCCCGCGCCGGTCGGGGAGCGGCTCTATGGCACGCTCGGCGCGACAGCCGTGGCGGTGCTTCGGGGCGCGACCATCGTCCGCACCCACGACGTGCGCCCGACGGTGGAGCTCCTGCGCGTCCTGGCCGCCACGGCGACGGGCGTTCCACTGTGCAGGCATGGCGGGGGGTGACGGGATGGCGTACATTGGGCAGGCTTGTGGGAACTGGATGAGCGCACGGGCTCGTCAGAACGAAATCGTGAGTTGATGCAAGACACGTTGTGAGGCTGTTCGACATCATACCGATCCGCCTGGTCGATCCGATTGAGATCGGGATCGTCGCGTACGTCCTGTACAAGCTGTACCAGTTGATGCGGGGCACCATCGCGGTGCAGATCTTCTTCGGCCTCCTGCTGCTCTACACGATCCAGCAGCTCGTGACGTGGGCGGACATGACCATGCTCAAGGCGTTGTTCTCGTCCGTGAGCGAGGTTTTCGTCCTGGCCATCATCATTCTCTTTCAGCCGGAGATCCGCCGCCTGCTGCTCCTGCTCGGCCAGAACCCGCTGGTTCGCAGGTTCGTCGTCTCCGCGGGGCAGGAGGAGATGCTGGAGGAAGTGGTGACGGCGGTGGATGAGATGAGCAAGGCCCAGATCGGCGCGCTGATCGCGTTCGAGCGCTCCACGGGCCTGCGCAGCTACATCGAAACTGGCGCCCCCATCCACGCGCAGGTGACGAGCGACCTCCTCGTCACGATCTTCTATGCGCAGAACCCGCTGCACGACGGAGCCGTCATCATCCGAAACCGGCGCATCGAGGCGGCGCGTTGTATCTTGCCGGTGTCCACCAACATGCGGCTGAGCCCGCATCTCGGCTTACGCCATCGCGCCTCGGTGGGCCTGACGGAGCAGACGGATGCGTTCGTCGTGGTCGTTTCGGAGGAGACGGGGAATATTTCGGTGGCGGAGAACGGCAGACTCAGCACGGGCTTAACCACGGACGAGCTCCGGGAGCGCCTGGGCATGGCCCTCACCACACAGACACCCGCACAACCCGAACTGGACGTCGCGGAATAGCACCGCGGCGCACGTCTGCGGTCCTTCATTTCATTACAGCCGAAGCGCATTTCGGCCGGTGTGCAGGTTCTTAACCGAATGCTAGAGGACAGGCGATATCAGCGGCAGCGCACGCGCCTCGTGGACGAGTTGCGGGGTAAAGGCATACACGACGAGCGTGTGCTGGCGGCCATCGCCGCCGTGCCGCGCCATGCCTTCGTCGAGCAGGCGTTGCGTGGTCGGGCTTACGAGGATGAGGCCCTGCCCATCGGCCTCAAACAGACCATCTCGCAGCCGTTCACGGTGGCTTATCAGACCATGATGCTGGCGCCGCGGTCGGGCGAGCGCATCCTGGAGATCGGCACCGGCAGCGGGTATCAGGCGGCTATCCTCTGCGAAATGGGCGCCCGGGTCTTTTCGGTAGAGCGGCACAAGCTCATCCTGGACCGGACACGCCGGCTGCTGGAAGAACTCGGCTACAAGCTCATGGTGCGCCACGGCGACGGGACGCTCGGCTGGCCTACCTTCGCGCCGTACGACGGCATCATCGTGACGGCGGGGGCGTCGCGGGTGCCGAATCCCCTGTTGGAGCAGCTTCGCCTGCCCGAGGAGCCGGAAGGGGCGGGCGGACGGCTCGTCATCCCCATCGGGGACGCCAGGGGACAGGTGATGAACCGCATCGTCCGCGTCGGCCCGCACGACTACGAGCGCGAGGAGGCCCACGCCTTCCGCTTCGTCCCGCTCATCGGAGAAGGGGGCGGGGGCATGATGGAAGGGTAGTTGAGTCCGGTAATCCTACTCCATCGCGGCGGGCTGCTGTTCGGCACCTGCCGGTGTGCCGTTGCCCTGCACGGCGTCCAGGGCGGACTGGACCGACGGGTACTGCGGGAACACCTTGTGCGTGCGGGTCAACTGTACGACCACCTCCACCGGACGCGACGGCGCGGCGAACATCACGCGGCCGTCCATCTTCGAGACTTGGCGGTACAGGGCGAAGATCGAGCCGAGCCCGGTCGAGTCGAGGATGCCCGTCTCGGAGAAGTCGAGGATGAAGTTGCGCTTGCCTGCGTTGACGTAGTCGAGGCAGAGCGTCTTGAAGTTGGCCGCGTTCCGGAAATCGAGGGCCTTGTCGATTTTGATGACCAGGGTATCCGGATTTGAGGGCTGTACGTTCATGGTATGCTACGCGTGTGTGGAGGTCTTCGGGAATGGGAAAGCGGAGTGTCTGTGCAAGTTCGTGTGTTTCACGGCTTCGGCGGCCGGGAGCCTTCATCGTCAGGGGGCACGTCGAGCCAGTACGGCAGCGGGCCGGAGGAGAGTTCGCTGACGTTCCGGCAGAGATGCAGGATCTCCCAGTCGATCTCTTCACGGCGCTCCCAGCTCTCGCGCGTCTTCGGGAGGGAATAGGCCTCCTTCAGGAGCGCGTCGATGCGGTCGAGAAGCTGCCGCCGCTGCTGCTGACGATCTATCATATCTCGTTCGTCGGAATACCGGTGACTGGGACGCTCAGGTTATCGGATGTGGAATAACAGGCTTAAGCGCCTGGGTGGGTTGAAGAAGGTTGAGTGTTGGCGAGTCGAGGGTCGAGGGTAAGAGGTTCGTGGATTCTGGGGTGCGGACGGGCATAAGAAAGGGGGCGCGCATGAGTCATGCGCGCCCCCTCTCCTGGTCAGCGTTTTGCTGCCAGGTTGCGCCATCTCGGCAGGGTCAGATGTTGGATCCTCCCTTGTTGCGGTCTGCTGCCGGGCCGACGCCCGACTTTGCGTTCTCCAGGCCCGATGCGCCGTCGGTGCCGCCGATCTGGCCGGTCACCGAAGAGCCGGGCTTCGTACCGCTATAGTTGTCCTCCCGCCTGGACGTATCGCCCGATCCGGATGATGAACTGCCGGAACTGCTCGAACCGCTGCCCTGGCTGGAACTGCCCTGGCCGGAGCCGGTGAGGCCCTGCTTTTTCGCCTCTTCCTTGCTGGCACTGGCGACGTCTTTCACGGACTGTTTGATCTCCTTCGTCGCGCGTTCGGCGACGTGCTCGGCCTTCTGGGCGTATTCGCTTGCCGTATCCTCCATCTCGTCCACGAAGCGGTCGCGGGTACGGCCCATGAGCTCGTCCTCTCTCCGGGTTTCGGGAAGTGCCATCCCGATCATCGCTCCGATGCCCAGCGCTACGGCGCCACAGGCCATCGGGCGTTCGTGCATCATGTCTTCCAGCCAGCTCGTAGCGCGCCGCGTGCCGTACTCCACCCGGTGGGCGGCATTCCGCATCTGGTACTGGGCCTCGCCGGCATATTCACTCGCGCGATCCTCGACCTCGTGCATCGTCCTGCCCGCGCGCGCCTTGAGGTCGTCCGCGACGTTCTCCGCCTGGTCCGCCATCTCGCCCGCTTTTTCACGCGCCCGGTCCATCCTCGAACGCTCGCCGTATGCGCGCCCGTACTCATCGGATTCGCGGTCGTAACGGCGTGAAGGGTAGGCTCCCGGTTCGCCGTAGTACATCGGCTCGCCGGTACGGTAGTAGTCCTCGTCGCTGTAGTAGTCCGAGCGGTAGGAGCCGTCATAGCGCCTGCTGCGTCCGCGAACCGGATAGCGAGAGGCGTACCGGGTACGGAAGTCGTTTCCGCCCTGGTCGCTGGCGGTCCTCGCCCACCAGGCGAGGCCGATCCCGGTCAGAATAGCGGGGATGGGGTTTTCTTTGATTGATTCAAACATGTTTCTTCCTGCTCCTCGTGCAGCGTGCGTCAGGTTGGACGGACTGAACCGGTCCTGTACGGTGTCGATGGTGTCGTTAACAGAGTTGCGGATCTGCCTCCTGATGTGCCGGGGGCTCAGCCTTTCCTCGATCTCATCGATCGTACTGCTCATCTCCGCGCGCGTCTGTTCGATGTCGCGCTCGATATCGGCAGCACTGCGTTGCCCCTGGCGGCCATCGCCCCTGTACGTGCTTCGGCTGCGGTCGGGTGCGCCCCTTGCCGCATACGTGCTTCGGTAGAGGACGTCCTCGTCTTCCGGCGCAGTGTTGTCGTCCAGCGGGTACTCCGTCACGGCGCGGGGGTCGCCTGCGGTAGCCTCCATGCCGATGTAATCCCGTGTCGTGTATGGCTCCGGCGCCCGGTTTATATCTGTTCTTTTATCCATTGCTTGTCCTCCTGGAGTGTTTCTTGCGTTCTGGCGAGACGGAAATCCGTCTTCTTCAACCCGTCCAGGCCCGTTTGCAGAAAGGCATAGCCGACGCCGATGACGATGGCGCCGATGATGACCGTTGCGAGCCAGAGCGGGAGGACGACGGCCAGCAGGTAGGCCACGCCCATGAGCAGGACGATGAGCCCTGCATACGCGACGAGCCCGCCTGCGGCAATGTAGCCGATGCTCTTACCGGCCTTCGACGCTTTGCTGGTGATCTCCGTCCGCGCCAGGTCGATCTCCTGTCGGACGAGTGTGCGCGTGTCGCGCGTCAGCTCGGAGAAGAGTTGGCCGAGCGACTGATCGTCGCGGAGCCCGCCCCGGTGGACGGGCCTGTCGTCTGCATAAATGTCCACCCGGGGGCCACGCCCGATCGGCTCGGTTCGCTCGATCCGGTCGCCTGGGCCGGCGTTCTCCGAGAATCTATCGGGGTACATCATTGGTTGTCCTCACGTTCTTGGGAGTAGCTGGGGGTGCCGGCCGTCCCCAGTGCGCGTTCGGCCGCCGAGCCCGTTCGGTGCTGCTCCGATGCATGGGTGCGCGTGTAGTCGCCCGCGACGCCTCCGGGGACGTACGAGCCGTATTCGGGCTGGGCCTTGCCCCGGTAGCCGGAACGCCCGCCCTGGTAGGAGCCGCCGTATCCGCCCCCGCCATAATTTTGCGGGGAGGGCGTCGAGCTTTTCAAGAAGCGGCTGCCGAGCAGGCCGAGCACGAAGGCGCCGCCGATGAACAGGGACGGCTCGCGCCGCGCCAACTGCTGCGCCTGGTCCAGCATGTCGTTTACAGAGTGGTTGCGCAGGTAGCCGGAGAACTCGTCCACGTACCCGGCTGCGTCGTCGAGATAGCTGGCGGTGGACTTCTGGTTCTTGTCGCGCAGGCTGCGGCTGGTCTGCCGCAAGGCATCGGAAACTTCGCCGAGGCCTTCGGTTGCGCGGTCCTTCTGGCTCGATAGCTGCGAGGTGACCTGGTGCCGGGCCTTGTCGGCCAGATGCCCCGCCTTTTGCTGTGCTTTGCCCGCCATGTCGTGCGCGGTGTTCTCTGCGCGATCTGTCATCTCTTGGGCCTGGTGTTGCATTCGATCCATCGTGTCGCCGTCTTGAGATTGTTTGTAGCGGGTGTCTTCCCGTCCGGTGTGGACACCCGGCGTCGTATCGACCGTGTGGGTGGCGGGGTCGATACCCGCCCCGCGCCCGGCCGCGCCGGCCGTTGCGACGTTGGAGGGTTCGACAGGTTGTGTCCCCCACCGGCCCCCCTCTTTTTGCCTTTCGTCAGCCATAGTCTTAACCTCCGTGGTATAGCAATTCAGTCTATCGTCACAGGTACAAAACGCAGCGCCGTCGGGGCATGATCTGAGTAGCGCGCACCTTCTCGGTAACGATTAGAACAAATGCGAGAGGGGATGTAATGACCTCGATACTGTGGGTGCTCAGCCGCGCCCTGCGGGGAGTTACCGCGCTTTTACAAAGCTCCGCCGGTTCACGCTTGTCCGGAAGGGAAAGCGTGCGTACCTAACTCTCCTCGCTTACGGTTGAAAGTTGAAGGCTGGGAGGTTTGCGGGCCGGCGGGTCGAGGAAGAGACCGGGAGGCTACGAGCCGAGGAGCGCAGGAGGGTACGATTCGGGTCCCGCTCTCGCAGATTACCCGGTGGGTGGTGCGCGTTGAGCGCGTAAGGTGGTGAACGTAGCGCTGAAGGTACTTCATGTATGATGTGATAGCGGTCGTGCTGGGCGGAGGGGCGGGAACGCGGCTGCACCCGCTGACGCTGGGGCGGTCGAAGCCTGCGGTGCCGCTCGCCGGGAAGTACCGCCTGATCGACATCCCCATCTCCAACTGCATCAACTCCGGGGTGAACCGCATCTTCGTGCTCACCCAGTACAACTCCGCCAGCCTGAATCGCCACATCTCCACGACGTATCAGTTCGACCGCTTTCGAGGGGGGTTCGTATCGGTGCTGGCAGCGGAGCAGACCGCGGCGTCAACGGACTGGTTTCAGGGGACTGCCGACGCCGTGCGCAAGAGTCTCCCGCACCTCAAAAACCACCGGTACGAGCACGTGCTGGTCCTGGCAGGCGATCAGCTTTACCTGATGAACTACCAGGACATGGTGGCCTACCACAAGATGGCGGGGGCGGACATCACCGTGGCGACGCTCCCCGTGCGGGCGGAGCAGGCGTCCGCATTCGGCATCCTGAAGACCGGCGGCGACCGGGTTATCACTGAGTTTTACGAGAAGCCGCAGCGGGGGGATCTCGCCGGCAAAGAAAGCCCGGTGAGTCCGGAGATGGAGGCGGTCGGACGCGTCTACCTCGCCTCCATGGGGATGTACATTTTCAGCGAGCGGGTCCTGGGCGACATTCTGGATCGGAATCCCGATCAGAACGACTTCGGCAAGCAGCTCATCCCGAGGGCCATCCACAACCGCCGTGTGGTGAGCTATCCGTTCACCGGATACTGGAGCGACATCGGTTCGATCCGCTCGTTCTTCGACGCGCACCTTCGCCTGGCGCAGAAGGGGCCGGAATTCGACCTGTACAGTCCGACGATGCCGATCTACTCCAACGTCCGCATGCTGCCGCCGGCGAAGATCGAGAGTTCGTACATCCAGGACTCTCTGATCGGGGAGGGGAGCATCATCATCAACAGCCAGATCTCGAACGCGGTCATCGGGATCCGCTCGTTCGTCGGCTACAACACTACCATCAAGAACGCCATCATCATGGGCGCCAACTACTTCCCCTGGCACGAGCCCGGCCTGCGGGAACGGGTGGACGGTCCGATGTGGCCCGGCGTCGACGAGCAGAGCTACATCGAGGGGGTCATCGTAGACAAGAACGTCAGCATCGGCAAGCGCTGCATCATCACGAACCGTGAGGGCGTGCTGGAGGGCGAGCGAGAGGGCTTCTTCATCCGGGACGGCAT
>DASSAV010000489.1:0-18448 GCA_035699265.1 Rhodothermales bacterium | reverse complement strand
CAGCGCCTTCCGCTCGCCGAGCGCCCCGATGAGCACGTCCCCGGCGTGGATGGTCTCGAACACTCCGTCGGTGGTCTCGATCTGGTTGTAAACCTCTTTCTCGTCCAGCGCCCGCACGGCCAGACAGTAGCCCTCCTCCGTCACGATGTAGGACGAGAGCTCCACAGTCCGCCCCAACCGGCAAGGTCCCGTGCTCGACCCGATCTTATCGGCGGTAATTTTACTCATGGCTTTCTGGGAATGCGTTGAAGGTTGGAAACTTGAAAGTTGAAGGTTCGCAGTACCCATGTTCGACCCTCGCTCCGATAACCTTCAACATTCTAACCTTTAACTTTCAACTCTTCAGCCCCGTGCTGCCTCGCTCGATGCGCGATGTATGCCTGCACGCCGTAGATGCGCGCGAAGCCCTGGGCGTCCCGTCCGTCCCACAGCGTATTTTGTTCGCCATACGTGGCGACCTGCGTGTTGAACATGGAATAGGGGCTGTCACAACCGAGCACCGAGATATTGCCCTTAAACAGGCGCACGGTTACCGTGCCCGTCACCACCTCGCTTGCCGAATCGAAAAATGCCTCTACGTCGCGCAGCACTGGATCGAAATACTGACCCTCATGGACCAACATGCCATAGAAGTCGCCCATGTGGTCTTTCTGATACCGCTGCCAGCGCGTGAGGATGATCTTCTCCAACTCCCGGTGGGCCGTGATGAGGGTCAGAGCTGCCGGAGCTTCGAAGCCGATGCGGCCCTTGATGCCCATGATGGTATCGCCCACGTGGATGCCCCGGCCCACGCCGTGCTCCGCGCCGACGGTGTTCAGCGCCTCGATGAGGGAGACGGGATCCATGTTCTTGCCGTCCAGCGACACCGGCAGGCCCTTCTCAAACCCGATCTGGATTTCCAGTGGTTCCTCCGGGGCGTCCAACGGTGAGACCGTATCCGGGTAGGCGCTGTCCGGCAGTGGTTGGTCGGTCGAGTGCGTCTCCGCTCCGCCGATGGTCGTGCCCCAGAGTCCCTTGTTGATGGAGTAGGTCGTCTTCTTGACTGGGATGTCCACGCCCCGCTCCCGGAGGTACGCCGTTGCTTCCTGGCGACTGAGGCCCATCGTACGGATGGGCGTGAGAATGTCTATGTCATTCGCGAGGAGCCGGAGTGCCACGTCGAACCGCACCTGGTCGTTGCCCGCACCCGTAGAGCCGTGGGCCACGGCCCGCGCGCCCAATTCCTTCGCCGCCTCAACTACCTTCTGCGCCTGGGTTACGCGCTCCGGACCGACGCACAGTGGGTAGACACCGCCGCGCAGCACGTTGCCTTTGATGAGGTAGGAAAGGAGGTCACGGTAGAGGTCGGCCCGGGCGTCGATGGTACGATGTTCGGCTGCGCCGAGGGCTTTCGACTTCTGCTCCAGTTCTTGCGCGTCCTGGTCGGTGACGCCGCCGGTATTGACGGTGACCGTGTAAACAGGCTCGCTGTAGGTTTCTATCAGGTATGGCACGCAGAAGGACGTATCCAGTCCGCCGCTGAAGGCAAGGACAATAGCCATGTCAGAAAGGTGTTGTCAGTACAAAAAACGCCGAATAAGGCCTCAAATAAAAAAGCGCTGATCCGAAGGAATCAGCGCCAGCGTCGTCTCAAGCTATGCAACCGCAACTACAGTTCGGGTCGCCTACCGGTCCGACACGCCGATTCCATCCTGACGCACACAGGTACGTCGGCTACGTCGGATCGGTCGGATATTGAGCCGGGTGAATTGCATAGTTCTTCGATGATAACCAAACGCAGAGAGCGAGTCAAGCGCACAGAGAGGTGACGGCGCATTCCAGCCTGTATTCAGCGCTGCATCAAGAAATCTTCAACAGCCAGAGCCTCTTATGCACTTTCAGATTTGCCTCCCGATTCCCTGCTCGTCATCCCCGACTCGATCGGGGATCCAGGCAGCACGACCATTCGGGTCAAGCCGTCGTCCGCGCCGAAGGTGAACGGGATAGGCCAATTCAAACAATCCGCCCGCGAAACGACCTTCTCTGGTCCAATTTGCAGCAACTAAATGCGCAGCAGTCTCTAGGCTGCCGTTTACTCAACCAAGATCTGCTGCGTGCCGACGAACTCGGCTTCGGACGTGAGTTCTTCCTCTTCGAGGAGCATTGCAATAACCTCCTCCAAATTCCGTCGAAGTTCGTCCAGGGGCTCGCCCTGAGAATGGGCGCCGGTAAGTCCGGGGATGTAGCCGACGTACAGTCCCGTGTCCCTATCCTTCTCGACGACGGCCGTAAAGGTTTTCATAAGTTCGCCACCTCTCGATTGATCGGGTATGTATTGCGGACACCCCACGATGTTTCACGGCATATGGTTGCGACTGGTCCTCACGTTATCTGGAACGCAACCCTCCCGCAGCCGCTTCATCCACAAACCATTCTGTTGAGACGAGTGCCTCTACGCCAGCAGCGGGGTATTTCTGTAAAGCTGCATCCCGGCTCTGCTGAATAGCGGTGAAGGGCTCCCGTTTTCCTGCGCCTGCGGCCAGGAATAGGATGTGGCGGCTTCGGTTCAAGAGGGCGTACGTGAACGTCACCCGGTCCTTTACCGTGGCATACAGTGGCGCTTCCATTGCGGTCACGAGCCGAGTATGCTCGTTCAGCACCGGAGTGCCGGGAAAGAGTGAGGCCGTATGTCCATCATCGCCCATCCCCAGCAGCACCAGGTCCATCCCCGGACGGCCCAACTCCTCCAGCATCGCTACTATTTCGTTCTCGTAGGCCGCTGCGGAAGCTTCAGGAGAAGCGAGGTCTGTCTGAACCGGGTGGACATTCTCCGGCGGGATTGGCACGTACCGTATCAAAGTTTCCTCTGCCATCCGGTAGTTGCTATTCTCGTCGCCGGGGGGTACCCAGCGTTCGTCCCCCCAGAACAGATGCACCCGCTCCCACGGCACCTCGGCGCGGAACGTCGTAGCCAGCAGCTCTTGAAGCCGTTTCGGGGTATTCCCGCCTGAGAGCGCCACCAGGTACGGCTCGCCTGGCACCTCGGACGTAGTTAGTTCCACTATTCGTCGCGCGGCGGCCATGCTCAATGCTTCGAGGGAAGGGAAGATGTGTAGCATGATCCTTGAGCAGTCGTCGGTGGTCGCCTCAAGCATACAAAGAAACAGGCACATTCCCATTGGGCAGCAGCCGGTCCGCCTCGGGAGGGCCCCAGGTGCCGGCGGCGTAGAAGTGGACCGGCGATGCTTCTTCGAGTAGGGGGGTGTAGAGACGCCAGGCGGCCTCCACCTCCTGTGCGTGCACGAACAGGGTTTGGTCTCCCCGAACGATATCTTCCAGCAGGGTGCGGTAGGCGTCAGGCAGCTTCCCGAAGGCTTCTTCATACCTGAACTTGAGTTGCTGGGTCTTGATCTCTACGCCCGCACCGGGGCGTTTGACCTCGAAGCTCAGTGAGAAGCCTTCGTCGGGCTGCAACGTGATGTGGAGGACGTTGGGGCGGAGGCTGAATTCCTGGTGCGCCCGGAACAGCGAAACGGGCGGCCGGCGGAACGTGACGGCAATACGCGTCAGTGCGCGCGGCGTCCGCTTGCCGGTCTGAAGTACGAACGGCACCCCCTGCCAGCGCCAGTTGGCGATGTTTAACCGGATCGCAACGTACGTAGGGGTGTTCGAGTCTGCCGCCACGCCGTCTTCTTCGCGGTAACCGGGCGATGCCTGTCCGTTCATCTTGCCCCGCGTGTACTGGCCGAAGACAGCGTCTCCCGGCTCGATGGACCGGATGCTCTGCAGCACCTTGATCTTCTCGTGTCGGATGGCGTCGGCGTCATCCGTCGCGGGTGGCTCCATGGCGACGAGCGTGAGGAGTTGGGTCAGGTGATTCTGCACCATGTCCCGCAGGGCGCCGCTCTTGTCGTAGTAACCGGCCCGCTGCTCCACGCCCAGGCTCTCGGCCACCATGATGTCCACGCGCTCAATGTGCGACCGATTCCAGATCGACTCGAAGATGGCGTTGCCCAGCCGGAAGACCATCAGGTTCTGGACGGTTTCCTTGCCCAGGTAGTGGTCGATGCGGTAGATCTGCTCCTCGTCGAAATACCGGTGCACGAGCGCATTCAGATGCCTGGCAGATTCCAGATCCTGCCCGAAGGGTTTTTCGATGACCAGACGGGTCCAGCCCCCCGCGTTATGGGCCAGTCCGGCCTCCCCCAGCATTTCGATGGTCGGCTCGAACGAAACAGGGGGGAGGGCCAGGTAAAATACCCGGTTGCCGTTGAGCCCGCGCTCCCGTTCCAGCGTGCGAATGCGCTCGGCGAGCGCATGGTAATCATCTAGCGTCTGTTTGCCGAGCGACTGGAAAAACAGCCTGCCGTCGCACCACAACCCTGCCTCTTTGGACGCCAGACCGTGTTCTTCGAGCGATTCACGCGCTTGCGCCCGGTACTCTTCGTCACTCAACTGCGAGCGTGAGGCGCCCAGTACGACGAAGTTGACGTCCGGGTGTGTGGCGTACAGATCGTGCAGGGCGGGCAGGATCTTGCGGTGCATCAGGTCTCCTGTGGCACCGAAAACAACAAAGAGATGGGGTTCGAGCATGGGGTGGCGGTGTTGGTACAATCACCCAAAGGTAAGGCACACCCGCCCGGTTCCTCACAGTTTACCGTCGCCCCTTAACCGAACATTCATCCCGCCGCGTCAGCAAGCGCTTACCACCGCCGCAGCCCCAACAACTTTTCTCCAAGCTCCGACAGCTCCGCCTGCCCATACCGCGTCTGCTCCCAGTTGCGCGGATCGCCCGGGAAGGGGTACCCCTCCGGCGCCACCCGGTCTCGCCACGATGCGATCCGCCACGCTCGCAACTGCTCGTTGTCTTCCTGTGCCGGCGTCATCGAGATGTACTGCGCGAGGCGGGGGCGGTCCGACCGGTTGGGGCGGATGCCGTGGGCCAGCATGCTGTCCCAGATGAGCAGATCGCCAGCCTTCGTCTCGACCTTAACTATATCGAAGCCCGAGACGTCCGGCTTGAACGGATCGCGGTCGGCAGGCTGCGTCTGCACCCACTCGCTGAACTGCCGGAATAAGCCGGGTACGCACTGGAAGCCGCCCGTTTCCGCTGTGGTGTCGTTCAGCGACAGTACGCCCTGCACGTTCACCGGCAGCGGATCCCGGCTCGTATCGATGTCCCAGTGGATGAACCCCTTGAACTCATGGCCGGGCCGGATGGGGACGTTCAGATTAGCCCGGTCGATGGTGGCCCACAGCTTCTCTGTACCCCAGATGTCCACGAACGCATCGTACACACGGGGATACTGCCGGTTATTCCACAGCGCCTGGTGGTTGTAGACCTCCACCATCCCGCTGTTCTTCAACTCCACCATCCGGATCTCACGCGCCGGATTGTGATACCACGTGCCGGAGTGGTGCCGGTCCATTTCCTGGAACTCCCACAGGAGGTCGATTACGGCATCCAGGTTTCCCTGGGGCACGGCGTCGTGGACGACCACGTAGCCGTTCTCCTTCCAGAACCGCCAGTCGTCTTCCGACAGCACGCGCAGCGGCGTGTTATTCAGGCGCTGGTTGAGTTGCAGTGTGCTCGTGCGGGCAACGCTCACGTTGCCGGGTTGCTCCAGCTGGTCCATCGCATTGCTACCCTTTTTACCGCTATCTGGAATCCAAAATCGCAAATCTAAAATCCAAAATCCTCAGACCGTCTCCACTTCCGGATGCACCCACGGGCTCCGGTAGGGCCGGCGCAGGAGGGCGTTCGCTTCGTCGTCTCCGGCGATATGCTGTGCCTGTTCATCCCACCGCAGCGTTCGTCCGAGCTGAAGCGCCAGGTTTGCCATAATGCAACTGGAGGCCGAGATGTAGCCCTGCTCGATGTCGGCGACGGGGCGGCCCCGCGTGGCTATGGCGTGGAGGAAGTCGCGCATGTGCCCCCGGACCGCCGGGGCTACGTGCGTCTCCAGGTCTTTCTCCGTCTTGTCCTCTGGATATTGCTCGAACTCATAGGTCACGTCCTGATGGACTTTCTGGCCGTCGCCCTGCGGGATGAAGTCGTACCCGTATACGCTCAGCTTCAGCGTGCCCTTGTCGCCGTAGATCGTTGCGCCCCAGGGATAGTCAGGGTCATTGGGCGTACCCCAGGTCCGGTGCTGCCAGATCACTGGGAACTCGGCGAAGTCGAACGTCGCCGTCTGCGTATCCGTAATGTTTGCCTTACTGGCTTTGTCCACGAGGATTCCTCCAGAAGATGAAATCCGCTCGGGCCAGCCGAGATCGAGCATCCAGCGGACCATGTCTACCATGTGGACCCCCATATCGCCCATGATGCCGTTGCCGTACTCCATGAAAGCGCGCCAGCCGCGTGGGTGGACCCACTCGTTGTACGGCCGCATCGGCGCCGGGCCGGTCCACATCTCGTAGTCCAGATACTCCGGCGGCGCCGTGTCCGGAGGATTGCCCCTCGCGCGCATGTGGTAGTAGCAGTAGGTCTCTACCAGGCCGATCTTGCCCAGCTTGCCTTCCCGGATGAACCGGTCCCGTGCTTCGATCAGGTGGGGCGTGCTCCGGCGCTGCATGCCGACCTGCACAACCCGCCCGTGCTTCCGCGCCGCGGCCAACATCGCCTGTCCTTCGGTCACGTCTACGCTGATCGGCTTTTGCACCCACACGTCGGCGCCCGATTGCACCGCTGCGATCATCGCCAGGGCGTGCCAGTGGTCAGGCGTGTCCACCAGCACGATGTCCAGATCCTGTTCCGCCAGCATGTCCCGGTAATCGCGGTACGCCCGGGGTTTCTTCTTCGAGGCTTGCCGCTGCGAGACGATCTCCGCCGCCCCGGCCAGCATGTTCCGATCCACGTCGCAGAGCGAGACGACCTCCACAGGCGCGACCTGGATCAACCGTAGGAGGTCCGTTTTCCCGTACCACCCCGTGCCGATCAGGCCTACCCGGGGCGCCCGGTCGAAATAGTCCACGTACCGGCCTCCGGTGGTAGAGATGGCGAGGGCTGCACTCGATTGAAGGAATTGCCTGCGGTTCATGCTGAGATACGTGGTGGATGAGAATAGTTCAAGTTGGGGGAGAGCGGTAGAGAGCCGTCGCCATGCGCACTTCACGCACTGTCGAACAAGCATGCGGCCACCGGGTATGAATGCTCAGCGTCATGCCGCAAGATCTCGCACGTGAAGGATTTCCCGGCTTTGCATCAAGCGGATATCGCTCTGGGTAAGCGTGACGACCGCAACGGCGTCGCCCTCACCCGTAACGAATTCCACCTCCAGCGCTTCGCCGTCTCGATATGTATGCACGACGGCGCCCACGTCCCCCTGCGTGAGTCCGTGCTCGGGCAGGTCGTGCCTCAGAACGACTATGTCGAGTTCGTGTATGCTGTCCATGTTTTATCTCGGGTAAGCCGTGACGAACCGGGGCCTCGGGTCTGCCGGCTCAGCGATCCAGACCGTTTGCACCGAAACCGTTGTACCTCGGGGCGTAGACAAAATACCGCGCACCACGTATTTGGTGCCATGAGGGGAGGACGCCTGGTCAATCACCTCCTCGTTCCGCGCTATTGTTAGCAGATCCTGCTCCAGCCGCCGGAAATTGCGCACGTCGTACCCATGAGCGCGGAAGAACCTCGCCTTTGTGCTTCCTACTGCGTGTGTTTCAGACAGAAGATAGCCGGATACCTTTTCGGGAGGGACATAGGCATTCTCACCATTTGGAAGTCTCATGTGGCGACCGGCTGGCGGTAGAGGTTCTGTGGATACCGCTCCGTTCCAATCATGCCGGTGCGAGTTGGTCGGTCGATGAGAGCCATGTAACGGTTTCGGTTGTCGAAATGAAGAGAGCCGCACTCGACTGAAGGAATTGCGTGCGGTTCATCATGTTGACGAAGGGATAAATAGACGGCACAGTATTGGCAGAAAGTAAATGGCGAGCATACGTACCGCAACGTACTGGCTCTGCCGGTCATGGTCAATCCTCGGATCCTCCGGCCATTAAGTTTCTGCCGGACCTGAAAGCACAAAACAGAACTTAGGCCATGCTGTATTTGTTGGTAATCACCGTCCGGCCAAGATCATTACCTGACGCCCGTCGCACAGATATATGACCGTAAAGGATGCGCTCAACAGGGGCGCCAACTTCTTTTCCGTCGCGAGCCTGTCGATCCTGTCGACCAGTATGATCCACGGGCTCCGCGTCTCGCCTGGCCTGATGGGCAAGGCGGATGACGTGGCGCTCGGTGCGTTGGCTCTCATTGGGATCATCTGGTATAACGTCGGGCGGCATCGTTTCCAGCGCTCGCTCGTCCCGTTTGGATTACTTGTGGCCGCCATTGCCGCCAAGGTGGCCGGGATGTTTGTGACAGCGGGTATGTTTCTGACCGGGGGCGCCGATTTCGCTATTGCCTTCTTTTTGCTCCTCGTTTCCCTGGTAGCCCTGTGGCAGTACGTCACACTCCGCAACCGCGACCGCCGGTGGGTCCGCCGCCGCCACGGCTACCGCATATGAGGCAGGGTTCCCCGCGTCGCCGCTAGCGGGAGAAAGGGGTGTGGCAGAGGGGGTTACGTTGCGGCAAGAAATGTGTCTATGAGGCAGATATGCACCCATGGGCACGTTTTTATGCGCTGGATGACCCGACTGGAAGAGAAGCTCGCCATCACACGGGGCGAAGCTTTCGCGCTGGCAGTGATCGGCGCGATTTACCTGGCAGGGTTGGCCGTCCAGCACGTCCAACGACAGGCGCGAACCGTTCCGGATAGTTTCTACGCTGAGGTAGACAGGGCGCTCCAAGCGGCTGAGCAAGCCGATTCGGTTGGGACGGACGAGCGCCGGCATAAGGAGTTCGCGGCGGCCACGATTAGGCTGGATCTGAATACCGCCACGCCATCGGAACTGGAACGGTTACCCCGCATCGGGCCCACCCTGGCAGCCCGTATCGTCACCTACCGGGAGGAGCATGGCCCCTTCCGGCGTGTGCGCGACCTCATCCGCGTCAGCGGCATTGGAGAGAAAACGCTCGCTCGCCTGGAGCCGATGTTATACATCGGCCGTGCGCACTGACGGAGATTTACGACTCCGGCGTGTTCTCGGCCGGCGTGTCGGCAGCCATACGGCGCGCGATGGCTTCTTCCGTCCAGTATTCGCTCAGCTTTTCCTCTCGATTGAGAAAGAGATGCACGGGCATGAGAACCGCGAACGCTATCCCGGTGAAGCCGAGAAACACGACGATGATGAGCACGATGAGTGAGGCGTCCATGAGAGCAACCCGGGGAGGTTGTAGGAAAAATACGGCTTTATGCGTCCAACGTCCTGCGCCACAACGAGTTGCGCATGGGCGAAATATTGGCGGCCGGCCGCGTCAGTCGGTCGGAAGTATGTTTGCAAGCATGTGTATTACAATCTGGTTACCTCTCACGCCCGGTACAGATATGCGCCCGGATTTGCCTGATCTTATGGAGCGTTCAGGCTTGACTCCAGAATGAGCATAGTTATACAGGTCGCTGCCGGAAAGCTGTGGGTGGATGGAACGCGCCACTCTGTCGCAGCGGGATCCGTCACGATAGCAGGAAGTCTGGTCGCGTTTGCCGGACGGGAGATGTGATAATACGAAGGGTAAACCATTATGCTGCTCAATACGAACACGAGCGACTCGCGCATGCTGATTGTGGAAGATGACCCGGAAGTCGGGCTGGGGCTGGAGGACTTCTTCAGCCTGAAAGGGTACCAGGTCAGTCGTGCGCTGGAAGGAGATAAAGCGCTCCAACTCATGACGATGCTGCCCCCCTACGACATCGTCCTCCTGGATGTGATGCTGCCGAGGAAGAATGGGTTCGACGTGCTGCGCGAGGCCCGCAAAGCAGGGGTAACCTCCCCCGTGCTCATGCTGACGGTGAAGGGCCAGGAAGAAGACAAAATCCAGGGCTTCGGGCTGGGCGCCGACGACTATGTCACCAAGCCGTTCAGTGCCGACGAGCTCGCTGCGCGAGTCAAAGCCGTGCTCAAGCGGAGCCGCCCCCCCGCAGATGCGCCCATGGACGTCTTCAGCTTCGGAGATGTGGAGGTCAACTTCAGCAACCACACCGCACAGGCGCTCGGGACGGAGGTCCAGTTCACCGCGCTCGAATTCGACATCCTCCGCTACTTCATTGAGCATAGGGGGCGCACTGTAAGTCGGAAACAGTTGCTTCGGGACGTCTGGGGCATCAGCGGCGACATCACAACGCGCACGATCGACCGTCACGTCGCCTCGCTACGCAAGAAGGTCGAGCCCAATCCTACCGCCCCGGAGTTTATTGAGACGGTTTATGGGATCGGCTACAAGTTCATCGGCTAAGCTTTCGAGCCGTTGAAGAACGGGGGAGGAGGGGACCGGTAGGTCGAGTGGGTTCATGCCCGCCGGCCGCTTCTCGGTCCCCCTCTCCCTCTTTCCATTCATGCCTTGTTACAAAGTGGCTATCCGGGAATCAAAGGCGCGGGGTCGGATTTTACCGCAGCACACCCGCGGCGCATTTCGCGTCCGGGCAAACCATGCTACGTAAGGAGTCAAGATCCCGATGGAAACGCAGAAACAAGCGCATGAAATTATAGAGAACCTCGCGTTGATCTACATAGCCCTGGCCCATGCGACCGACCACGAATTGTCGGACGCGGAGGTGAACGCGATTGCAGAGCGGCTGCGCGGCTGGCAGAAAGGCCCCTCTAAAACACCGCTGAGCGCGCTCAAGGAAGCCCTGGATGATTATGTCCAGCAGGAGGCGACCGACCGGCTGGACGCCGCCATTGAGACGATACGGGCGTCCATCCCGCAGGAGCAACGGCAGCAGATCCTCGACGACCTCACCGAGATCGCGATGGCGGACGACAAGTTTACGCATCGCGAGAGCGCATTCATTGGCCAGTTGTCACGGGCCTGGGATGTGCACCCGTCGGATGTACCCGCCTTGGATACGTTGTGGTGGAGTGTGCTGGACAATGGCAACACGAGCGGCGGGTGGACGGCGCTGCATCACCTGGCCCTCATTTATGTATCGCTCGCCCATGAAACCGACGACGACCTGAGCACACGCGAAATCGAGGCCATAACGGAAAAGCTTTCTGAATGGGTGCCGGACGCCCCTGAAGACGACATGCTGACGGTCGTGCAGGAAGTGCTGGCGGCCTACGTCCAGGGACAGGACAAGAGATTGTTCAGTGACTCGGTGGACGCCCTGAAGACTGCCGTCCCTGAACATCAGCGGACCGCTCTCCTGGCGGATCTCCGCTTCATAGCCGATGCCGACGGTGTGCTGCTGGATGCGGAGCAGAAGATGATCGAGCGGCTGTCTCATGCCTGGCAGATACCCATTGGTGCATGAGGGGCAGGTGAAATAGCAAACGGGTAAAACCACCCGTTCAGTTGGTGTGCTGTTCTGCCATTCACCCACGGGTGGTCCGCATTGGACTGGCAGAGCATGGACCGGGCTGCCGCAGGCCGGCCGTTTAATCGCTTTCACAGGCCCGTCGCATTTCTTATATTCTCATGATGAACCGCGATCATCGCGGGCCACTCGCGTGATTCCTGCAGAGGACGGAGATCGAAGGCGGTGTATAAAGTGTGCAGGCCAGGGCCTGTAAGTGTACGACACGGTCAATTTCATCAGATGCACGGCGCATCACATCCCGGCCCTCTATTCTTGGCCGGTGCGGCGCCGTTTCGGCAGGAACGCGGCATCAGCAGTCAACGTGCGGTAACATGCAACAACCAAAAATGAGACGGGGGGGCGTACGTCTGTGCGTCTCTGTACTGACGATTGTTCTTTTCTGCGAGGTAGGTGGATGGCTGAACCCCGCGACGGCACAGCAGTCGCGCCGTCGCCCCAGTTCGGTCCCGAACCCCGCGAACACCACGACCGCCAGCAAGGCACGGACCGTGGTGGGACCGTATTTGCAGCAAATGGTTCAGCTCGGTGAGGAAGCGCTTGCGGCCAGCCGCGCTGCCGAGAATGCTGCGACGGTCGATGACGTAAAGAAAGGCGCGGCCCAGGTGTTCGAGAGCATGTGGGGCATGACCCCCGCGGATATTCAGGCAGGCGGCGCACTTCCATTTCCCGGCTGGAAAGAGGCGTGGCAGGTGACGGGGGCCGAGTTCGACTCCGCCTTCGTAGCCCGGCTCGGCTCGAATCCGCCCCGCATTACGGATCCCGCGAAATTGGGCATTGAAGGACGGGGGCGTGCAGCGCGCATCGGCCTGGAGGCCCTCGCGAAAGAAGCCGAAGCCTCCTCCAGCCAGCAACAGCACATAACGAATGCGCTTGCTTCCCTTCAGGACGTGATCGGCTGGATGGAGTTGTGGGACGGCGTAACCAAGGGCGAACGGCAGCCCCGCGTCGACCTCACCCGTGTATGGACCTCTTCTGACGCCTTCTGGAATTCGACGTCTGACACTGGCTGGCTCTGGGAGCCTTTCTCGCAGGCCATCAACATCATGAAGACGGACTACCAGGGCGACGTCGCAACCGCCCGGCAGCACGCGGCGGATATGACGGCTCTCATTGAGAAATACCTGAACGGAGTAGATGCCGACAACGATGGCACCATCTCGCCGGTGAAGATGGAAGGGGGACTGTATGCGGCGGTCCAGGAAGCCCGGGCCGCAGGCCTTATTCGCTAAACGGGCCTCGTTCGCTAGTAAGTTTGACGCAGGAAAACACACCTACATGAACAAGCGGTTTTCATATTTCAGCCTCGCGCTTCTGGCATTCGCACTCGTCGTATGGGCGGGCTGCGCCGGCAGCAGGCAGGCGGCTCCTCCGGTAACTTCTCAGGCACCGGCTATCGACACACACACGAACGAGTGGATCACGCTCTACGACGGCAGCAGCCTTCAGGGCTGGCACCAGGCAGGGCCGGGCGGCTTCACGCAAGAAGCCGACGGATCGATCGTCGCCCACGGCGGCATGGGCCTCTTCTACTACGACCAGCGGCCCTTTAAGGATTTCGTGTTGGAATACGACTGGAAAGCGGCGACGGACTCCTCCAATTCCGGCGTGTTCGTGCGCTTTCCGGAGAAAACGGAAGACCCTGGGTACGCCGTGAATAACGGCTATGAGATCCAGATCCTCGGCAGGGAGAGCGGCAATAAGTACGTAACCCCGTATCACACCACGGGCGCCATTTATAATATCCAGGCATCGCTCCGCAAGGCCGATAAACCTGCGGGTCAGTGGAATCACGAACAGGTAAAGGTGCAGGGTCAGCACTTCCAGATCTACCTGAACGGGGTCAAGGTAAACGATTTCTTCGGCGACCGGGGGCGGGAAGGCTACATCGGCCTGCAGAATCACAGTGACCGCGACAGGGTTTGGTTCAAAAATATCCGCGTGATGCCGTTGCCGGAAGGTGGGCCGATGAACCTCGCCGAATATTTCAAGACCGATCAGACGGCACAGCCGATCCGCGTGCTTATGGTTACGGCTACCGATGGCTTCCGGCACGGTGCCGCCATTGATACGGCCAAAAGTGTCTTTAACGCCCTGAGTAAAACCACCGAGTTGCAGGTCGACTTTACCGAGGACATCAACGACCTGAATCCTCAGAATCTGTCGAAATACGACGTTCTCTTCTTCAACAACTCGACGCTCCGCATTAAGGCTGATAAGCCGATCCCCGGCACGGTTGGGACCTGGGACCTCACGATGCATTCGTCGCGCGGCGATAGGGAAGGCACGTTCGTACTGAAGGAGTCTGACGGCTCCTATAGCGGGACGATAAAGTTCGAAGGCCGCGACGCTACGGAGCTTGAGGACGTCACATTCGAAAACGATCACCTCACGTTTAATGTGCCGTTTGGGGAGAACAAGATGCCCGGTAAGCTGGACGTCGTGGGTGATAGCGTTAAGGGGGCGATCACATTCAGGAATAACGACGTGCCTTTGACCGGCATTCTGCACGACGGCACGAAGACGGCCGGTATCCCGGAGGGCACCGTGCTCGTGAGCGACGCGCAGAAGCAGGCCATCATCGACTTCGTAAAGTCTGGAAAGGGACTTGCCGTGGCGCATGCCGGCCTGGATGCCTTCTACGGCTGGGATGCCTATCGCGAGATGGTCGGCGGCGGGCTGTTCCAGGAGCATCCGTGGGTGCAGCACGTCAACATCATCGTGGAAGACAAGGACAATCCGTCCACGGAGCACTTGGGCGATAGCCTGGGCATCAACGATGAAATCTACGTGCTTGACAGCAATCCGCGCTGGAACTCTCACGTCTTGATGTCGCTGGACAATCAGAGTGTGGGCATCGTCCAGGGTCCGGCAGACGCGACCAGCAACGACGTGCCGATCTCTTGGATTCGGAAATACGGCAATGGCAAGGTGTTCGTGACCAAGCTCGGCCACTTCGCCGATAACTGGAAACAGCCCGACTTCCTACAGCACGTCGTGCAGGGGCTCCGCATGGCGGCGGGCAGGATTCCGGCGGACTTCGGAGGCTACCGCGTGAAGGAGACGATCGCGGATAACGTGTGGCCGGACGATATCGCAATCGATGAGCGCGGAAACGTCTGGATCGCCGAACTGCAAGGCAAGGTACATCGGTATGACGCCGCTACGGGCGAGACGACGCAGATCGCCCAGATCCAGACGACCAATCCGGTCAACATCGAGCACGGCCTGTATGGGATCGAAGTAGATCCGGAGTTCTACAGCGGCCAGCAGTACATATACCTCTACTACGCAGAGCCGGAATCCTTCATTAATACGCTCTCCCGGTTCGAGTTCAGGGACGGCAAGCTGGACATGTCCTCCGAGAAGGTGCTGCTCCGTGTGCCGACGTTGCCACAGTGCTGCCACCAGTCCGGTGACCTGGAATGGGGATCCAACGGCACGCTGATGCTCTCCACCGGCGACACCGGCATGTCCGAAGTCCGGCCCGATTGGGAGAACTCGGAAGACTCGCTGGAGGCGTTCAAGGAGCGTCATAACCTGAAGGACCTGCACTGGTCGCGCCTGGTGGACTCGGAGAAGTCGGCGCAGAACCTCCAGGATCTGCGCGGCAAGATCCTCCGCATTAACAAAGACGGCTCCATCCCGAAAGACAATCCGTTCTACGGCAAGCCGGGCGTGAGATGGGAGATTTTCGCCTACGGGCTCCGCAACCCCTACCGGTTCAAGTACGACTCGGTCACCGACAAGGTGTACATCGGAATCGTTGGCCCGGACGAGATCACGACGTACGACTGGTACGACGTGGCCGAGGGCGGCGAGAACTTCGGCTGGCCGCGCGCCAATGGACGGTTGCTCTACAATGAGTGGAAGCCGGAGATGATACCGAACTACAAGCCGCCCATGTGGGGCTATACCTATGCAACGGGCGGCCGTTCAGCGTCGATGGGTCCCATCTATAGGTCGGACGGCAAGTACGCTTTCCCGAATGCGTTTCAGGACAAGGTGTTCATTTACGACTGGGCGCGGAAGTGGATCAAGTGGGCCAGTGTCGAGCCGGGTGTCTGGACCAACGACACCACGGGCAGCGTAAAGGCCTATCCGTATCAGGTTGCGATCCCAACGCCGCGTCTGAAGAATATCAAGACGTTTGACGTGCTCACGGACACCTCCCCGATCTCGATGGAGCTGGGGCCGGATGGTAGCCTGTACGTGGCCGAGTTCACAGGATTCTGGGGACCGGCCCCGGGATCGAAGGTGACGCGCTACCGCTGGATCGACCACGACCAGCCGCTTGCAACCGAGCCTACAGCGAGTTCGACTGGTACAAAGTGAAGTAAATCAAGAACTTATGTACATGGATCCCCTGCCGGGAGGTAGTTAGTGCCCGGCAGGGGCATTCTTGTGTCGGGTTCAGAAGGCAGCCGCATCGCGGAACACTCTTTGAATGATAACAGGGCAGGCAGCCCGGCTGGGGAGGCATCGAGACCGAGAGGATACCGGCGTTGCAGGTCGTACCGGAACCGGTTTCGTACACAACGACGTACATAACCCACTTTTTAGACAGTTCGCTATGAAAAATCCCCTAGTCCGCAAACGGATCTGGCGTGTGGGACTCACCCTTGCCGTGGTCGCGCTTGTGTTTTTTGCTGTACAGACAGTGCAGCCATTGTTAAACAGCCGTGGGGAGCATGCGGCACGGGTACACCAGGCGGCATGGGCCGGCGCTACACCCGCCTACGCTGCCGATGCGGACGGTCAGAAAATCTTCCTGACACGGTGCTCCTCCTGCCATCAGGCGAATGGACAGGGGGTGACCGGCACGTTCCCGCCGCTGGCAGGCAATGAGTTCGTCAGCGGTGATAAAGGCGGAGTCATTCGGGTTCTCCTCAACGGCCTCATGGGAGAGGTAGACGTGAAGGGTGTCACCTACAGCGGTGTGATGCCGCCCTGGGGCACGGCCCTGAAGGACGACGAGATCGCGGCGGTGCTGACCTACGTGCGAAGCAGCTTCGGTAACAAAGGCTCGGCTGTGACCACGGAGGATGTAGCGAAGGTGCGGGAGGCCACGAAGGACCGAAAGCAGCCGTGGACGGCGGAAGAGCTTGCTGACAAGGCCAATCAGGGCGTGCCTGGCACGAAGTGATTTCGCCTGGATACCGGCGCATTCACGTAGATTTCCGAAAGGGGCGGGCACACAGGCCTGCCCCTTTTTATTTTGGTTCTGTACATAGGAAGGTGAGGCTCAGCGGTGTGGATCCCGATGGGCCGGTTCATTAGGAGCACGACGACGATGGACGGTACGGTTGAACAGGCAGACGTAGGGCGCGCTTCCGAACTCTTGACGAGATGGATAGGCCGGCGCTCAGACGAGAAAGGCCTCGCGTGGCTACGCGAGAAGCGGCAGCAAATTGCAGGTGGAGCGCCCGACCGCATCTTCTTCACGGCGTTTAGTGCCGTCCCCCGCTACCTGGGCAAAGCCGACCTGTCAATTTCGGATGATGACGCCCTCGAAGCGGAGAGTGTAAGGTGGGGCTGGCGCCCGCGCACCTGGAGTGTGGACCAGGCTGCACGAACCCTATTGCTATTAGCGCTGCCTGCCGAAACCGACGCGTATGTTCAGCGCATAAATCGGATCTTCCCGGCAGCAGATATGGGCGAGTTGGTCGCGTTGTACCAGAGCCTTCCCCTGCTGCCGTATCCGGAGCTGTTCATCCCTCGCGCCGCAGAGGGGCTCCGCAGCAGTGCAGACCCGGTGTTCAACGCAGTGGCATTGAACAATCCCTTTCCGGCTGACTACCTCGACGAACCGGCGTGGAATCATCTCGTGTTGAAGGCGGTGTTTGTTGGAAGCCCGCTGCACAAAATCGAGGCACTGGACCGGCGGGCCAATCCGGAATTGGCGCGCATGCTGGTCGACTACGTGCACGAGCGGTGGGCGGCCTCACGGACCTTTACGCCGGAGTTGTGGCGGCTGGTGGGCAGGTTCGCAGACCAGGCGATGCTGGGTGATGTCGAGAAAGCTTTGCGGTCGGACCACAAGCTCCAGCGCGAAGCGGCGGCACTGGCTCTGTTCGACGCGAACAACGGGGAGGCGAAGCGCATTCTTGAGAAGGAGCCGGACCTCTACCAGCGGTTGCAGAGCGGCGAACTGACGTGGCAGAGCCTGAGCAGGCAGGTTGCCTGAATCGAAGAGTCGGCCGGTATTTTATTGCAAGCGGGAGAAAGCATATGGAAGCCAGAAACAGAACCTTGATGTTCATCGATCCGCACGCGCACATGATCTCGCGGACGACGGACGACTATGAAGCGATGGCGGCTGCGGGCGTAGTGGCACTGATCGAGCCGGCATTCTGGCTCGGGCAGCCGCGTACCAACCCCGGATCCTTCCAGGACTACTTCAGCATGATCGTCGGCTGGGAGCGGTTTCGGGCTGGGCAGTTCGGCATCCGCCATTACGCCACAATCGGCCTCAACTCGAAAGAGGCCAACAACGAGCCCCTGGCTGAGGCAGTCATGGAGATGCTCCCGCTGTACGCCTGCAAGGAAGGCGTCGTTGCCATCGGCGAGATCGGCTACGATGAAATGACGGACCTGGAAGACCGCTACTTCCGGCAGCAGCTCGATCTGGCGAAGGAGTTGGACTTGCCTGTGCTGATCCATACGCCCCATCGCAATAAGAAGCAGGGCACCAGCCGCAGCATGGACGTGTGTGATGAACACGAACTGGACCCGACGAAGGTCGTCGTGGACCACAACAATGAAGAGACGGTCCACGAAGTGCTGGAACGGGGATTCTGGTGCGCCTTCAGCATCTACCCGAGCACGAAGATGGGCAACGAACGCATGGTGGAACTCGTCCGCCAGTACGGATCGGAGCGCGTCATCGTAGACAGCGCATGTGATTGGGGCATCAGCGATCCGTTGGCGGTGCCCAAAACAGCCACCCTGATGCTGGAGCGGGGCATCTCGCCGGAGGACGTACGCAAGGTGACGTACGAGAACGCGCTGGCGGCCTACGGCCAGAGCGGCCAGATGAACGAAGA
>DASSAV010000488.1:0-4848 GCA_035699265.1 Rhodothermales bacterium | reverse complement strand
TGCATTACCCACATCGTAAGTACGTGTCAACACCTCGAAGACGGAGACCCAGACGGTCTCGAATCTGGGCTGGATTTCGACATTGCATCAACGATGCCCAACAAGATCATACGTGCGAACTGAGGATAACACCTGCGAAATCGCTCCAGTTTCGGCCTATTTTGGACTTATGGGTAATGCATAGCCCTCCAGGGAGGGGTTGGTTTACGCTGTGGGTTCGGGGTGTCAGGGTACGGAGATGTTATTCTGGGGGAAAGGTTATTTTTATAACCTCCTGGAGGGCGGGATTTTTGGGGAGTTTGGCATGGGTTTTTTTGGGGTGTTTGGTGGTCTGGGGGATGTGGTTTCCTGGGAGATGTGCCTTCAAGTGAGGAATGTGCTTATCTGGGGGATGTCCTTTCTTGCGCGCCCAAGAAAGGACCAAAGAAGGGCGATCGAATCGGAACGCGCTGAATCCCCTTCCCGCTGCACACATCGACCGAGCGGCGCGTGAGCGATGGCGATCATGCGGAGGGTGTCTCGGGCCGTGATTCGATAAGAGGCGGAGGGAAAGGGTGAGAGGGGGGTGGTGGTGTGGAATGTTACGATCTCGTATGTTCTGCTGCGGAGTCTAATGCGGCCGGGGGTGCGTGCGATACCGGGTAGTGTGCCTGCCCGGGCGCCGGGTATTGCCGTATTTGTACGGTGTGCGGAGTTGTTACAGGGCCTTCACGAGTGTACCTGACCTGGAGCCGCGGTTCCGGGTACCTTTAAGGATTTAACGTTCTCACCTCCTCTCGAGCACGTCTGTTCATCTCAGTTCACCGGTTCATGGAAGCACATTACGATTGGCTCAGGCCCGAAGTCCTGGAGAGCATCGCGGACGGATTCGTTTTCCTGGACCGTGAGTTGCGATACGTGTACGTGAATGCGGAGGCCGAAAAGCTGCTTTTGAGGAAGCGCGGAGAGTTGGTCGGCCGGATGGTGTGGGACGTGTACCGGGAGCCTCCGGGGTCGGTCTTTCGAGAGGCGGTGGAGGAAGCGCTACGCACGGGCAAGCCGACCCACGTGGATGCACTCAACGGGCGGCGCGGCGTCTGGTTCGACGTCCACACGTACCCCTCCGAACAGGGGATCTCGATCATTTTTAGAGACATCACGGCGCAAAAGCAGGCGGAGGAAGCCATCCGGGAGCAGGCCCGTGAACTAGCGGTCATCAACCGGGTCAATGCGACCCTGGCGGCAGAGCTGGACCTGGAGCGGCTGGTGCAATCGGTGACTGATGCCGGGACGGAATTGACCGAGGCGCAGTTCGGGGCCTTCTTCTACAACGTGGTCGACCGGGATGGAGAGTCGTACATGCTCTACACCATCTCGGGCGTCCCGCGGGAGGCGTTTTCAAAGTTCCCGATGCCCCGGAACACACCCGTGTTCCACGCCACGTTCAGCGGCGAGGGGGTAGTCCGGTCGGACGATATCAAGAAGGATCCCCGCTACGGAAAGTGGGCGCCGCATTACGGGATGCCGCCCGGACATCTACCGGTCTCGAGCTATCTCGCCGTTCCAGTGGTCGCGCGTTCCGGCGAGGTCATCGGCGGCCTCTTCTTCGGACACGAAGAGGCGGGTGTCTTTACCGAGCGGGCGGAGCGGATCGTGCAGGGCATCGCGGACCAGGCGGCCATCGCCATCGAGAACGCAAGGCTTTACCAGAGCGCCCAGGCCGAGATTCGGGAGCGCGAACTCGCGGAGACTAGGATGCGCTTGCTCGCCCGTGCCAGCGCTCTCCTGGGTAGTTCGCTCGATTACGAGACGACCCTCCGCCACGTGGGGCAGTTCATCGTTCCGGACCTAGCCGACTGGTATTCCATCCATCTGCTTACAGAGAGCGGCGCCGTAGAGCGCGTGACCGTGGCGCACGTCGATCCGGCCAAGGTGAAGTGGGCGCAGGAACTAGGTGAGCGGTACCCGGTCGACCTGAACGCCAGTAGCGGAACGGGGCACGTGATTCGGACTGGACAGCCGGCGTACATTCCCGAGATCACGGAAGAGATGATCGCGGCTTTAGAGATCCAGGATGAAGAAATGCTCCGGGTGGTCCGGCAGTTGAACCTACGGTCCATAATCACCGTGCCGTTGAAGGGGCGGGAGCGGACGCTGGGCGCGTTGAGCCTGATCTGGTCGGATACCGACCGGCATTATACGAAGGAAGATCTTCAATTTGCGGAGGAACTGGCTGCGCGGACGGCGCTGGCCATCGAGAACGCCCAGCTCTATGGTGAAGCCCGCACGGCGGAGGCACACCTGCGCGCCCTGAACGAAGAGTTGGAGGCGCGGGTACTGGAGCGGACGCAGGAACTGGAGGGTCGGAACCGGGAATTGCAGGATTTCGCGTACGTCGCCTCGCACGACCTGCAGGAACCGCTCCGCAAGGTGCACTCATTCGCCGACCTGCTCAAGGACGAGTACGGAGACCGCCTGGATGAGGACGGCCAGATGTTCCTCCAGCGCATCCAGAATGCGACGCTTCGGATGTCGGGGCTGATCCGCGACCTGCTCCAATACTCGCGCGTGAGCACGAACAGCCAGAACTTCGAGAACGTCGACCTGAACGTAGTGGTGTTGGACGTGCTTTCAGACCTGGAGGTCCGGATCAAGGACGTGAACGGGAAAGTGCTGGTGCAACAACTGCCCGAAGTCGAGGCCGACCCCGTCCAGATGCGGCAGCTTTTCCAGAACCTGATCGCGAATGCGCTCAAGTTCCACAAGCCCGAGGTTCCTCCGGTGGTGAAGGTGACGGCTTCGGGTTACGAGACGAATCTGGAGGACAGCATGGCCGGGCCGGGGTGCAGGCTCGAGGTGGCGGACAACGGGATCGGGTTCGACCCCAAGTACGCCGACCGTATCTTTCAGCCTTTCCAGCGGCTGCACACGCGCGACGTGTACACGGGCACGGGGGTGGGCCTTGCGATCTGCAAGCGCATCGTGGAGCGCCACAATGGATCGATTGACGTAGACAGTTCACCCGGCGAGGGGACGACGTTCACCATCACGCTGCCATGCCAGCAGAAGGCGGTGGCTGCTTGAGGGTTTGGGAAAGGACGAGAGGGGGCCTCGTTTTCTTTGCGTAATCGACGAAAGACGCCAGATTTCTTCCGAAGGAGCTTGCGGTTCCCCTTCCGACTGACTAAAGTTCAGGCAAGTAGCTGCCCATTCGATACCAGTTCTCGGAAACGATTGTGCATAGTCACCCAGGGATCGCCAGCGTATGGGAAAGCAACACCCTCCGGCCCTGACGGGCCACCTCCCTCGGAGGGAGGAGTTGAACGCGCTTCGCTCTTTCCAAACAGTCTGCCAGCTTTGCACAAGAGTTTTGCAGAACGGGTATCAGAAGGCGCGAATCCCCTACCCAGCGCGCGGATCGGACCGAGCAGCGCGCGGATCGGACCGAGCAGCGCGCGGAGGTTGGGCTGCAGGTCGGGACTCTTTCGGTGTTGCGCCGCTCGCTCAAGGCGCGGGGATTCATCCGGCGCGCGGGCCACGATTCGATGGGGAGGGGCGTTTCTTTTGCTTTGCCGATCCATTTAATCAAAGGCCATTTCATCGCCTTCCACCGTTGCGCATCAACTCCACAGCGTAGGGATCACTGATTTTCTGCGGGGGCGAGGCGGGTGAGCAGGGGGAGCAGGATGCCGTCCCATATCTCGTAGCCTGCCCTGCTCATGTGCAGGCCGTCTTCCTGAAAGAGATCGGCCTGGGGCTTGCCGTCGGGACCCAGCATCGGCGTGGCGGTATCGACGAAGTAGACATTCTCCGCCTCGCCGGCACGTGCCTGTATCAGGTCGTTTGCCTGCTTCATCAGCGGCCACTGGTCCCACCGGGCCAGGCTCGGCTTGATGGAGATGTAGAAGATCGGGGTTGCGCCCATACGGCTCCGGACGCGCGTCACGAAGCTCTCGAAGTCGCCCGCGACCTGTTCGGGCGGCTCACCCGCGGCAATGTCGTTGTCGCCGACGTACATGACGATGGCGCGGGGCTGGTATTTCGAGACGACCTGGTCGAAGTAGGCCAGCACGTCAGAGATCTCCGACCCGCCGAAGCCCCGGTTGATGACCTTGAACATGGGGAAGTCCTGTGCCGTGGTCCACATGCGGATGCTGGAACTACCCACGAACAGGATGGCGTCCTGCGGCGGCGTGTTCTTCTGATCCCACTGCTCGAAGGCGGCGATCTCGTCGGCGAAGCGCCCGGTTTGCGCCTGTGCGCGCGCCGGTGCGACCTGTATAAGGCAGGCTATGAGTGCCAGGGCGGAAATGACGAGGGGGAAGAGGCGATGGTGGGTGTGCATGGTAGATGTCTGATAGAATGATTGTGCTCTGCCGTTGCCAGGTGGCCAGATCGTGGCGCGTCAGAGTTGATCGGAGGAGCTTTTAAATGTTAACGCCTCACCCGTGTCACCCTTCTCGGTGTGTCATCCCGATCCCTTCGACTTCGCTCAGGACAGGCTCCGTGAGGAATCTGTATAGAATGCGAGGCTTAGATTCAACTCATACCAATTCTCGGAAATTATAGTGCATGCGCTCTGCCCTGTCATTCTGAACAAGAGCACCCTGTCATTTTGAACCCTGCGGCTGCACTCAGGGCAGGCTCCGTGAAGAATCTCTCCTGCTTTGCCCGCACGAAGAGAGATCCTTCGCTTTGCTGTTCATGTCATGAGATGCTGTAACGAGTGATACCCAATCCGAATGAGCCGTTTCGTTTGGGGGTGGGTTGTGTTCCAGGGTGTGCTTTGCTGGGGCATGTCCTTTCTTGCGCGCCCAAGAAAGGACCAAAGAAGGGCGATCGAATCGGAACGCGCCAATCCCCTTCCCG
>DASSAV010000487.1:0-6068 GCA_035699265.1 Rhodothermales bacterium | reverse complement strand
CACCCACTGACCCGCTTTCAGGTCGTCTGAACTGCCGAAGGTGATGAACGGCACGTTGTCGGCGTCGATCTTGATGACGGCGATGTCGCTGTAGGGGTCGGTGCCGACCACCGTGGCCGTGTAATGGCTGCCGTCGATCAGTCTGACGTTGAGCTCGTCAGCGCCTTCCACCACGTGGTTGTTCGTGACGATGTATCCATTCGACCGCACGAAGACACCTGAACCGAGCCCTTCCTGGGGCACACCTGGATTCTGCCGGTCGCCGAAGGGGCCGAAGAAGTCTTCAAAAGGAGTGCCCTCGAAAGGGTTTTCACCCTGGCGTTGCGCCATGCGTTCGGACATGATCTGCACGACGGCCGGATTCACGGATTGGGCAACGGCCGTAAAGGCGTCCTGGAGGTCCAGGGCCGCCTGGACTTTCGAGGGATCGAGCTGGGTTCCGGCCCCGCGGCTTTCCGTTCCGATTGCACCGCCGACGTGGAAGATGTTGGCCCCCGCCGTAGCGAACACGATGCCGGCGAGAAATGCCGCGAGGAGAAATGCGGCGGCGGATATTTTACCTTTTGCGCTCATGGTCTGGTTGTACTGGACGTTCTTGCGAGTTCAGGCTGTTGTTCGAGAGCACCGGGCAGGGGAGCGGACGTGCACACGCGATTCGTTCTGATTTAATCAAGGTACAACCAATCCGTTTCAACAGGCACGGCAACGTTACGAGATGTTGAACCGGGCGGGCTGGGTGTCAGTGGCCGGGGATGCCTGGCTCCGTCATGCTCCGCACGTCGAGGTACCGGTCGAGTTCCTCGTCGCTGAGCAGGTTCATCTCGCGGACGACCTCTCGTACCGACTTGTGCTCCGCGGCTGCTTTCTTGGCGACCTGAGCGGCGCGGTCGTAACCGATGGCACTGTTCAGCGCGGTTGCGATGGAGGGATTCCGTTCGAGCAGTTCGCGGCACCGTTCCCGGTTGGCCCGGATGCCGTCGACGCACTTCTCGCGGAAGGCGTTGCTCACGTTGGCCAGGGTGGAGATGCTTTCCAGCATGGCGTGGGCCATGACCGGCATCATGACGTTGAGTTCGAAGTTGCCGTGCTGGCCGCTGATCGTGATCGTAGTATGATTGCCCATCACGCGGGCGCACACCATCATCATGGCCTCGCTCATGACCGGGTTTACCTTGCCCGGCATGATGGAGGAGCCCGGCTGTAGTGAGGGAAGGCTGATCTCAGACAGGCCGCTCGTGGGCCCGCTTCCCAGGTGGCGGAAGTCATTGGCGATCTTCATCAGCGAGACCGCGATCGTGTTTAGCACACCCGAAACCACGACGTAGGCGTCCTTGCCCGCCTGAGCCTCGAAGTGATTGTCGGCCTCGCGGAAGGGCAGTCTGGAGGCTTCGCTGATGAGGTTGATGGCCAGCGCCGGAAAATCCGGGTGCGCGTTGATGCCGGTTCCTACGGCCGTGCCGCCCAGCGCCAGCTCGGCCAGTTCGTGAGACGCCGTCCGCAGGCGCACGACCCCGTGCCGGACCTGAGCGGCGTACCCGCCGAACTCCTGGCCCAGCCGCACGGGCGTCGCATCCATGAGGTGGGTGCGGCCGCTCTTAATGACGTCGTCGAACTCCTCGGCCTTTGCTTCCAGTGCATCCTGCAACTGCGTGAGCGCCGGAATGAGCTCGTGTTCGATCGCCATACGCGCCGAGACGTGCATGGCCGTCGGGATTACGTCGTTGGACGACTGCGACATGTTCACGTCGTCGTTGGGGTGTACCAGCTTGCTTCCCGGATCGCCGCCCAGGTTTTCCGATGCGAGATTGGCGAGCACCTCGTTCGCGTTCATGTTGGTCGACGTGCCGCTGCCGGTCTGGAAGATGTCCAGCGGAAACTGTTCGTCCAGTTCCCCGTCGATCATGCGCTGCGCCGCGGCCACGATGGCGTCCGCCTTACTTGCATCGAGCAGGCCCAGCGCATTATTGGCGCGGGCCGCCGCCTGCTTGATGATCCCCAGCGCCTCGATGAAGCGGCGGGAGAAGCGCAGGTCGCTGATGGGGAAGTTCTCCACGGCGCGTTGCGTCTGCGCGCCATACAGCGCCGAAGCGGGCACCTTGACCTCTCCCATGGAGTCTTTCTCTATTCGGTAATCAGCCATTTTCCTGAATCTTTTTTGGTGTAGGGGCGCAGCGTGCTGCGCCCATGCGGTGCTGCGCCCGTGCAGCTTCTGACACTTGTTCTCCAAATCGATTATGCAAACCGCCCGTCATCCTTGCTCCCACATATTTCCTATTCTCCTACGCTCGTAGACTCCTCGTCTCTTTTTCAGCGACGGTCTGCGGTCGTCCATGCACTGCCTTATCCGCGAACGGGTATGATAGTGTGCGTGGAATCTAAGCCCTGCGATGCGATTCCGTGGGGGTATGGGGGCATAATTTCACTAAAAACCACACGCTACCCGTCCGGGCGGTCTGCCTGTAATGACGAGTGGCTGTCGTACCTTCCCGGCGGATTAAACAGGTGAAACGGCCCGGACGAATGGAGATCATCGACACGGTCAAGGAGATGCAGGCGCGTGCGGAGGAAGCGCGCCGGGAGGGGAGGCGGCTCTGCCTCGTACCCACGATGGGCGCGCTCCACGCGGGCCACCTGCGCCTGGTGGACGAGGCCAGAAGGCGGGGCGATCACGTGACGGTGTCCATCTTCGTCAATCCCACACAGTTCGGCCCGGGCGAAGACTTCCAGCACTATCCGCGTGCGGCGGCGGACGACGTCATGGCACTGGGCGAACGCGGGGCCGTGAGCGTCGTGTTCATGCCGACGGTCGACGAGATGTATCCACGGGGGGAGGAGGCGAACCGGACGTGGGTGGCCGTGGAAGGGCTGGACGCAACCCTCCTCGGGCCGCTACGTCCGGGCCACTTTCGCGGGGTCACGACCGTCGTCAGCAAGCTGTTCCACATCTGCAAGCCGCACGTAGCCGTCTTCGGCCTCAAGGACGCGCAGCAGTTCGTGATTCTGCGGCAGATGGTGCGGGACCTCCACTTCGACGTGGAGATGGCCGGCGTGCCCACCGTGCGCGAAGCCGACGGGTTGGCAATGTCTTCGCGCAACGTGTACCTGAGCCCCGGCGAGCGGGAACAGGCTGTCGTGCTCTCCAGGGCCGTGTTCGATGCCGAGCAGGCCATTCTGGCGGCGGAACTGCCTCCGGAGGGTATTGTTGAAGCGATGCGCCGGACGCTGGCGCAGGCACCTGACGGGGAGGTCGATTACGCGGAGATCGTCGATGCGGAAACGTTGCAGCCGGTCGATGCCCTCCATCCCGGCCGGGAGGTACTGGTGGCCGTCGCCGTGCGTTTCGGCAAGACGCGGCTGATCGACAGCGCGTTCGTCATGGTGCCATCCTGACCGATCTTGAATTTGACCTCTGGTTGAATGAACCTTACGATGTTTCGCGCCAAGCTGCACCGGCTCCACGTGACCGAGGCAGACCTGTACTACGAAGGCTCCATCACGCTCGACACCGAGTTGCTGGAGGCATCGGGGATCCTCCCTTACGAGAAGGTGCAGGTCGTCAACGTCAACAACGGCGCCCGGCTGGAAACGTACACGATTCCAGGGGAGCGCGGCAGCCGCATCGTATGCATGAACGGCCCGGCGGCCCGGCTCGCTATGAAAGGCGACCAGGTCATCGTGATCGCCTACGCGCAGATGACCCCGGAAGAAGCACGTACCCACCGCCCGCGCGTCGTCCTGGTCAATGAGCGAAACGATCCGAAGGAGATCATCGACCTCGGAGACGATGCGGCCTCGCTGGAGGATCTTCCCGAGGACGTTCTCGAAGCCTGAGTGGCCGAAGCGTCTCCTTCCACACCCATTCCTCCTACCCTCCTGGATTCGTAGGCTCCCCGTCTCCTTTCCTGCAGCGGTCGGCGGTCCGTCGCCTGCGGCCGACAACGCACCACGACCCCTCTAGGGACCTGCGAACAGATAATCTCAGGACGGAGGTTGCACCGAGCCTCCCCGTGTGTCTTACCGGCGTCGTGAACTCGTTCAACCAGTTTCCGCCGGAAGGTTCACATGCTAAGCCACGTCTGGAGCAGCGTTACGCAGGGGGTGGATGCGCTGCCTGTCGAGATCGAGACGAACGTTGTTTCCGGCATGCCGAAATATGCCGTCGTCGGGCTGCCTGACGGCGCGGTGCGGGAGAGTTCGGACCGCATCTTCGCCGCACTCAAGAACACGAGGCTTCCGATCCCGCGCGGGGCGATCACGATCAATCTGGCTCCTGCCGACGTTCGGAAAGAAGGCGCTGCGTTCGATCTCCCGATCGCCATCGGCCTGATGGCGGCGAGCGGAGACGCCATCCCTCAAGAGGCGCTCGACGAGCTGTTCATCATGGGCGAACTGGCGCTGGACGGCAAGGTGCGGGCCGTCCGAGGCGTGCTGCCAATGGCGATCCGCGCCCGGCAGGAGGGGAGGCGGGGCGTGCTGGTTCCTACGGCCAATGCAGCGGAGGCTGCCGTGGTAGACGGCCTGGAGGTTTATCCGGTCGCGGACATCACAGAAGCCTTCAACCTGCTGATCGGACGCGATTGCGCCCCTGCGCCTTTCCGGTGCGACCTCGAAGCGCTACTTGAAGAAGCAACCCGATATGAGGCCGACTTTTCCGACGTGCGCGGGCAGGAGAACGTGAAGCGTGCCCTCGAAGTCGCGGCGGCCGGGGGGCACAATGTGCTCCTGGTCGGTCCACCCGGCGCGGGCAAGACCATGCTGGCCCGGCGGCTCCCGACGATCCTGCCGCCATTGAGCCTGGACGAGGCGCTGGAAACGACCAAGATCCACTCGGTGGGAGGGAAGCTGCGGGACGGGAAGGGGCTCGTCGCCACGCGCCCGTTCCGGTCGCCGCACCATACCATCTCCGACGCGGGCCTGTGTGGGGGCGGCGTGAACCCGTCGCCGGGAGAGATATCGCTCGCACACCACGGCGTGCTGTTTCTGGACGAGCTGCCCGAGTTCAAACGCCAGGTACTCGAAGTGCTGCGCCAGCCGCTGGAGGAGGGGCACATCACGATCAGCCGAGCCCGGTCTTCGGTCGAGTACCCCGCCCGGTTCATGTTGGTGGCTTCAATGAATCCGTGTCCGTGCGGCCACCTGAACGATCCCATGCGTCAGTGCGTGTGCGCGCCACCAGCCGTGCAGCGCTATCTCTCCCGCATCAGCGGTCCCCTGATGGACCGCATCGATCTCCACATCGAAGTGACGCCCGTCCCGTTCGAGGAACTGAACCGGCGTGGGGACAGCGAGCCCTCCGCCTCCGTGCGCGCCCGTGTCGTGCAGGCGCGCGCGGTGCAGGCACAACGCTTTGCGGGGCAGCGGGGCATCTTCTGCAACGCCCAGATGACCTCGCGGCAGGTCCGGCGCTACTGCGCGCTGGATACGTCGAGCCGGAACCTGATGAAGCTGGCGATCCAGCGCCTGGGCCTCAGCGCCCGCGCCTACGACCGCATCCTGAAGGTGTCGCGGACGATTGCCGACCTGGCCGCGTCGGACGACATCGGCCCGGAGCACGTCTCGGAAGCCATCCAGTACCGCTCCCTCGACCGGAGCTGGTGGAATGGGTGAGGGTGGTGCGTGGGAGTCGAAGAGCCTACGAGACAAGGAGGGTAGGAGGGGACGATCTCGTAAAGAGACCAGGCCGCTTAATACCGATCGTTCATGCCGGTAGCCGGCACCACAGACGATGAAAACGCATCTCCGGTAGGGACATCTCGCCGAGATGTCCGCCAGCCCAGGCAGAGACACACCGCCGAGATGTCCGCCAGCCCAGGCAGGGACACACCGCCGGGCTGTCCGCTCGCATTTTCATACCAAATCCGGTTATTCACTTGACGAATGGCGGAAGCGAATCAAATGCCCCTCCCCATCTGTCTCCCATCGAATCATGGGCAGTGTGCCGGAGCAAAGGATGTGCTCAATGCAGACAGCTCTCTCCTGAATTCGCCTCCCTCCTGAATCCGTCGAATCACGGCCCGAGCGCCGGAAGGAATCCCCGTGCGGTTGAGCGAGTGGCGCCCGAGCCATCC
>DASSAV010000486.1:0-26752 GCA_035699265.1 Rhodothermales bacterium | reverse complement strand
ACGAAACCAGGTTAGCTGCCGTTTGGCGTACCGCCGCGAATTGCGCTTGAGGAGCCGAACCATTTCCGCACGGCTTATCTCGCCCCTGAGATAACGGATCGGCTCCGCATAGCCGATGGTCCGGAGCGCATTCAGGTTCGGACTGAAGCCTTGCGTTAGCAGGTTCTGAACTTCCTCCAGCAGCCCGCCTTCGAGCATGGCGTCCACACGGGCGTCGATCCGCTCGTACAGCTCGCTGCGGTCCCGGTTGAGTACGAAGGTTCTGAATCGAGTAGCGGGTAAGGGCGCGACAGCGAAGTAGTGGGAGAGAGGCTTGCCGGTTCCGTAATACACTTCGAGTGCCCTCACGATGCGCTGCGACTTCGAGGCGTCCATACTGGCGGCGCTCACAGGGTCGACGCGCCGCAGTTCTGCATGCAGCCGTTCAGAGCCTTCGGTGACGAGGCGGTTTTGCAGTTCCGCCCTGATGTCAGCTTCTACTGTGGGTATGTCGGCCAGGCCCCCTTGCAAAGCGTGCAAGTACAGTGTGGAGCCGCCGACGACGAGCGGAATGCGGCCGCGCTCACGGATTTCCTGTATCCGAACGGTTGCGGCACGGGCGAACGCGCCGGCGGAGAATCCCTCGCCCAGCGAGAGTTCGTCGATGAAATGATGCGGGACCTCCTCCAGTTCGGCGTGCGTGGGCTTTGCGGTCCCTACGGTGAGTTCGCGGTAGATCTGCCGGCTGTCCGCCGAGATGATCTCCGCATGCAGCTCCTTCGCCAGGTACAGGCTCAACTCCGTCTTGCCCACGCCTGTAGGGCCGGCCAGTACCGGTGTAAAGGAGGACATACTGCGATGCGGAATCGATGGGCTCAGTAAGTGGGCATAGAGGGGTCGATTTCCCGGCTCCAGGCCAGTACGCCGCCTTTCAGGTTTCGCGCGCCCATGAAGCCTTGCGCCCTGAGAAATGCCACGGCCTGTGCGGAACGCGCACCGGAACGGCAGTAGACGACGAATTCGTCGCTTCGGTGCTCGGCGATCTCGTCGAGCCGATTCGGCAGTTCGTGGAGCGGAATCAGTTTGCCGTTCAGATTCGCAATATCGTACTCCTCGGGTCTGCGAACGTCGAGCAGAAAGGGTGCATGCCCCTGGTCTATCCGGTCCTTCAGTTCACGGACTGTCATCTCCGGAAAGTTTTGTTGTTCGGTCATGCCCTGGTACGATTGTTTGGTGTAGACATCGTGATGAAAACGGCTTCAGTCCTGCCGGGGCTACCTACAGGTGCTTAAATACCGGTAACACGGATTCCAGATCCCGCCTGTCGAAGTGCTATATCGCCGACGATTTACAGCAACGTCACCCCGACACGACAAACCCATCCCCATACAACCGCATAAACAGGTTTAGGGTCGGCGTCGCCTCAGTATCCCTGCTGCTGACTTGAACACCACCCCGGAAAAACACCGCCATACCCCCAGACACTCGAACACTTTAACACGCAAACACCCGATATGGACATAATCAGCAGCGAAGATTTGCGGGAGATGGCTGAGCTACGTGCGGCGCATTGCGTCTCACTCTATATGCCCACGTACCGGTTTCAGTCGCAGCTTTCGCAGAATCCGATTCGCCTCAAAAACCTGTTGAGAAGCGCCCGCCAGCAGCTCGACGATGCGGGTGTTCCCCAATACGACGTCGAGACACTCCTGCAACCGGCCGTCGACCTGTTCGGGAACGACGACTTCTGGCTCTCGATGAGCGATGGACTGGCCGCGTTCCTGGCGCCCGGTTTCAGCCGTTTTCTCCGGCTGCCGGTCCAGTTTGAAGAACTCGTGGTACCGAATGGGCGGTTCCATCTGACACCCCTGTTCCCCCTCGTCGCGGCCGATCAGAAGTTCTACGTCCTGGCGCTGAGTCAAAAAAGAGTGAAGCTGTATCAGTGTACGCCCTACACAGTCAGCGAAGTTCACGCTCCGTCGATGCCTGAAAGCATTCAGGAGGCACTCTGGGCGGATGATCACGAAGCAGGTAGAACCCAGCTCCATCCCGGGACGTCGACTTCAGGGGCCTCTGCACAGGCGGCGTTCCACGCGCACGGATACAATGAGCAGGATATGATCAAGCGCCCGCACGACGACCTCTTCCGCTTCTTTCAGCAGGTCGACTATGGGCTCAGGGAGGCTCTGGGCGAGGAGCGTGCACCGCTGGTTCTGGCGTGCGTCGAGTATTACGTCCCCATATACCACGAAGCAAACGAGTACCCGGGCCTGATTACCGACCGGTTCGTGCCCGGAAATTTCGAATACGAAAACACCAGAACACTCCATGAACAGGCCTGGAACGCCGTCCGGCCGATCTTTCTGAAGAAATGCGAGGATGCCATCGCCAGATTCAACCAGCTCCTGAACACGGACGGCGATATGGCGTCCGACGATCTTAAGGAGATTGTGCCCGCTTCGGTCTTTAGCCGCGTTGACACCGTCTTCGTGCCGGTAACCGAACACTTGTGGGGTCAGTACGATGCGGACCAGAACACAGTGGAGATCCACGAGGAGCGCGCCGCGGGAGACGAAGACCTGCTCGACTTGGTTGCCGTCCACACGTATCTCAACGGCGGCACGGTTCACGCCGTTGAGGAAACCACGATGCCCGTAAAGAATGCGATAGCTGCCACGTTTCGTTACCCGGCCCAGAATATGACGGCGAATCAACGCTAGACGACTCCGAAGAAAAAGGACGAAAGGTCGGCTGCCTGGAAGGGTAGCCGACCTTTTGATTTATGCGCCGGATGCAGCAATTGTCCGATACCAATCGTCCATCCCGCTCGGCGGGACCAAAGTAGAAGCATCCCGCCCTTGCGGGGACGATGAAAACGCGCCTTCGTAGGGGCGTAGCGTGCTACGCCCTGCTCGCACCAGCACCATGCCAATCTGCATAAACGCAACGCGGCAGCAGAGAAGAACGATACAGGCTGCTCCAGAAGTGCATGGTCACGAATCTGTTAAGGCGACGGGCTTCACCCGGATACTGAGTATTTTCGAGCAGGAGACTGGCTCAAGAGAACCCTCGTCGATCCTAACTATAACTATAGGCTGGAATTGCCGGGTACCGGATCCGGCCCCATGAAGTGTGTACCTGGTGAACGGCAAAGGACTACATCGCGCGCAGCACGCCGCTCGGATTGCCCCCGTGTCGGTTTCTTTGCTTTTCCACCCGCTCTCAACGCGGGCATGTTATCCGACTCGTACCTTATGTGCAGAGCATGACGTGCAAACGCGCTCTATGAACGAGGCGGATGTTCTCGATTGTGTATCACCAATGAGGAACGCCAGGTGCCCCGATCTGGTACGGTGGCGTAGTATAGCTGGCTTTAACACCCCGTCGAGCTAATAACAGACGATGACAATGCTTCAGGAAAGCCCTGTAAAAACAGATCTTAGCGCTCATCTCAAATGGCTGGAGGGAGAAGCCGTTTACGTCATGCGAGAGGTGGCGGCCCAGTTTGAGCGCCCCGTCCTGCTCTTCTCGGGTGGGAAGGACTCGATATGCCTCGTGCGGCTCGCGCAGAAAGCCTTCTGGCCGGGCAAGATCCCTTTCTCACTCCTCCACATCGATACGGGACATAACTTTCCCGAAGCCCTGGATTTCCGGGACCGGCTCGTGGAGCAGCTTGGGGTAAAACTCATCGTGCGCTCCGTTCAGGACTCCATCGATAAAGGCAGGGCCGTGGAGGAGACCGGCCCCAATGCCAGCCGAAATGCGCTTCAGATCATTACCTTGCTGGATGCGATAAAAGAACTCAGGTGTGACGCGGCCATCGGCGGGGCGCGCCGGGACGAGGAGAAGGCCCGGGCAAAGGAACGCTTCTTCTCACACAGAGATCAGTTCGGGCACTGGGACCCCAAGAATCAGCGGCCGGAACTCTGGAATACCTACAACGGCCGCAAGAATGTAGGCGAGCATTTCCGCGTGTTTCCGCTGAGCAACTGGACGGAAATGGACGTGTGGCAGTATATCGCGCAGGAGGGAGTGGAAATACCGGAAATTTACTTCTCCCACACCCGCGAAGTCGTCAACCGTGGCGGGGTGCTCCTGGCCAGATCGGACTACATTACACTTCTCGACGACGAATCCTACGAGGAGCGTGTCATTCGCTTCCGAACCGTCGGAGACATGACGTGCACCGGAGCGGTCGAATCTACCGCTTCCACATTGGACGAGATCATCGCCGAAGTTGCCGCCGCGCGCGTGACCGAACGTGGCGGACGCGCCGACGATAAGCGCTCCGAAGCCGCCATGGAAGACCGCAAGCGCCGCGGCTACTTCTAACTCTATACACGCAGATATCGCGTGAGAAGCTCCCCTCCTTTCATGGTGATTGATTTATTCTTTCGGCAAAGCAGAACAAGCTCGCCTATCTCTTGCCTCTCATCGAATCGTGGATCCGCGCGCCGGATGAATCCCCGCGCGTTGAGCGAGTGGCGCAACACCGAAACAGTCCCGATCTATCGCCCAACCCTAGCGCGCCGCTCGGTCCGATGTGCGCGCCGGGAAGGGGATTCAGCGCGTTCCGATTCGATCGCCCTTCTTTGGTACTTTCTTGGGCGAGCAAGAAAGGACATGCCCCGGGAAAGCACACCCCCGAACCGCCCCGATAAACGCCTCCTTATGGTCGTTCATTTGTTCTTTCGGCAGAAGAAGAGAAGCGCCCCTCCTGGACAGGAGAGGCCGGGGCTGGTGGATTCAACGGCTCATATCAGCGTTCATTGACCGGATCTGGTGTTATATACCGCCACACCTCAACACGCCCACATCTCCCTCCGAAACTCACGACACAGATATATTCGATATGGATCTACTCCGATTTTCGACGGCTGGCAGCGTTGACGACGGGAAAAGCACCCTGATTGGCCGGTTGCTCTACGACGCAAAATCAATCTTTGAAGACCAGCTCGATGCGATTCAGCTTTCCAGCGAGATCCACGGCAATGGTAAGATCAATTTGGCGTTGGTGACGGATGGGCTCCGTGCCGAACGTGAGCAGGGCATCACCATTGACGTGGCGTATCGGTACTTCGCTACGCCCAAGCGCAAATTCATCATTGCCGATACGCCGGGTCACGAGCAGTACACCCGTAACATGGTGACGGGCGCCTCGACCGCCGAGCTCGCCATCGTACTGGTCGACGCCCGCAAAGGTGTACTGACACAGTCCAGGCGCCACGGCTTTATCGCCTCGCTCCTTCAGATCCCACACATGGTCGTGGCCATCAACAAGATGGACCTCGTCGACTACGCGGAGGACGTTTACCAGGCGATCACCGACGAGTATCAGGAGTTCGCGCAGAAGCTGGACGTAAAGAACGTCACCTTCATCCCGATCTCCGCACTCGAAGGCGACAACGTTGTGGAAAAGAGCAGCAACATGCCGTGGTACAACGGACCGACGCTTCTCCACTACCTTGAAACCGTTAAAGCAGGCGCCGAGCACAACGTAGTCGACTTCCGTTTTCCTGTGCAGTACGTGATCCGGCCGGATCAGAATTTCCGCGGATACGCCGGGCAGGTGGCTTCCGGCAGCATCACGCCTGGAGAGGAGGTGCTCGTTTTACCGGCCGGTAAAACTACGCGGATTAAATCCATCGTTAGCTTCGAGAAGGAGAGGGAGGAGGCTCACGCGGAAGAAGATGTCGTCATTGCGCTGGACGATGAGCTCGAGTTGAGCCGCGGCGGTATGATCGTCCGCAGCCGAAATCGGCCCACCGTCACGACCACGGTCGATGTGGATCTTTGCTGGATGAACGAGCAAGCGATGCAGCCGGATAAGCTCTACGTGCTCCAGCATACGACGCGGCAGGTGTCGGCGTACGTCTCCAAGATCATCTACCGCCTCGACGTAAACACGCTCCACCGGGAGCCGGCGGAAAAGTTTGAACTCAACGATATCGGGCGCGTGGAGATCGTCACGACGCAGCCGATCTTCGTCGATCCGTATAAGATCAACCGGCGCACGGGTGCTTTCATCCTGATCGACCCCGACACGAACAATACAGTGGCCGCGGGGATGGTCCGTGGCGTAGCGCAAGACGTCGAGCCGGTGGGTAGTCCCCAACAGGGAGCCCGGGCTAAATCGCCCGACGTGGTATGGGAGGGGCTCAATCTCGCGCGCGAGGAACGCGAACAGCGCAACGGACATGGCGCAGCCGTGCTATGGTTCACGGGGCTGTCCGGTTCGGGTAAATCCACAATCGCACGTGCCTTCGAGCGGCGCTTGTTCGAGCGGAATTGCCAGACCATGCTCCTGGATGGCGACCATCTCCGTCATGGCCTGTGCAGTGACCTGGGGTTCTCGCCGGCAGACCGCGCAGAGAACATCCGGCGCGTCGGGGAAGTGGCCAGGCTCTTCTACGAGCAGGGTAGCGTCACACTCTGCACGTTCATTTCGCCCTACCGCAGCGACCGCGACTTCGTACGCTCGCTCGTACCCGAGCCAGGCTTCTTCGAGATCTACGTCGATTGTGATCTGGAGGTATGCCGGGAGCGTGATCCCAAAGGCCTCTACCGGAAGGTCGAGGACGGGCAGATCGACAACTTCACAGGCATATCGGCGCCCTACGAAGCTCCCACCGATCCTGAAATCACCTTGCACTCCGATCAGCAGACCGTAGCCGAGAGCGTAGAAACCCTCATACGCCACCTCGAAGATCGAGGCATCCTGCCACCCCCGCAGACTGAAAAGCCAGGCCGGTAACCGCAAGTCCCGCCTGCGCTTCGGCCTTACAATCCAGGCGTTACGGCGAGCGTTCGCCGTAACGCCTCGTCGTGTTCACACCTCCGCACCCACCTCGCGTCACCCTGGACGAAGTTAAAGAACGCTCCGACCCCCCATACCCCCACACTTCCCGCGCCCAACTCCCCCGGAACACCCCACATGTCATGTCGAGCGAAGTCGAGACATCCCATACGATAGCACCCACCTCCAGAATTGCCATCCCAACCCCGCCCCACCCATTCTCACTTTCGCAAAAGGCAAGGTTATAAACATAACCTTGCCCGGAAACACATATTTTATTACATACCTACAGATCTCCCCCAAACCCACACCGCCCACGTTCTTTGACATCCTGTCTACAACCCCTCCCTCCGAGGGAGATGCCCCGCCAGGGCCGGAAAGTGTCACGCAACCCGAACCCGATGGCACAACCGTGTGCCAGGTGTGCCATCGATCATCCCGGCCGTAGGGGCACGATACATCGCGTCCTGGATCATGTACCCACGTCCACGCCAGCGTTGTGCCATCTGTGCCACCCGAACTGCCCTCAACGCCCTGAAAAATGCCAGATTCGGCCGGCGTTGTGCCACCCGTACCATACACGCCACCCACCCGTATCACATACAACCGACAACGAACAACCAACAACCCGCAAACCTGTGCCAGTTGTGCCATTAGATTCGCCCGGAATACCCTGAAAACGACGATATCGACCCCGGCACAACAAAAGACAGCGAATGTGTGCCAACCAACCCGCAGACCTTCAACTTTCTAACCTTCAACCAGAGTTGTGCCATCCGAACCCCCAAAACACCCTGTAAACGCCGGATTCACCCCGGCACGGAAAGAATGCGGCAAATGTGTGCCATCGATCCCAGGTCACGAACACGTGAACACTACCGACCACTGACCACAACCAACCGACCACCCACCTCAGTGAATCGCAATGTCGGCCGGCAGCATGGCCTGAACCGTGCCGTGCATGCGGACCAGCTCGTGTGCCAGCCGTACCCGCTCGGCCAAGGCGCGCTCAAACGGGCTCGTCGAAAGCCGCGTCCACACAGCGGACGCGCGCGCATTCATCGACTCCACGATGCGTTCGATGAAGCTCTTGGGATGGGGTAGGATGCGCGTTCGGTAGCTGCCCGGCAGGAGCCCGGCGCGTTCCGCCGCGAGCGAAATGGCCGTGTCCAGGTTGCCGAGCACGTCCACGAGGCCGAGCTGCTGTGCCTGAGCGCCCGACCAGACGCGCCCCTGGGCGATGGAATCGACCTGTGCGGTTGTCATGCCCCGGCCGTTCGCTACGTTCTGAAGGAAGGCCTCGTACGTCTCCTGAGTGGCGGTGTCCAGGATGGCGCGTTCGCGGTCGGAGAGAGGGCGGAGGCCCGAGTACATGTCGGCGAAAGGGCTCGTCCGCACGAAGTCGTGCGTGATGCCCAGCTTGTTGGCAAACAGGCCGCTGGCGTCGAACATGATGCTGAACACGCCGATTGAGCCGGTAATCGTAAGCGGCTCGGCGACGATGGTGTCGGCTGGCGTGGAGATCCAGTAGCCGCCCGATGCCGCATAGTCGCCCATGGACACGATGAGCGGCTTCTGCTCCGCCGCCAGCGAGATCTCGCGCCACATGGCGTCCGCCGCCGATGCCGATCCGCCCGGCGAGTTCACGCGGAGCACGATGGCCTTCACCCGGTCGTTTTCGCGCGCCTCACGCATCGCATGGTTGAAAGTCTCCGCACCGACGGTTGTGCCCCCGAGCAGCGGATTCGCATTGTAGCCGCTCTCGCCGCTCAAAATGGCGCCCACCGCGTAGACGATGGCGATGTCGCCGTCGTCGCCCCGCTTGATGCCGGCTGAGGATTCCGGAACTCTGGCGTACGAGGCAATGGAGATCGTATGGAGATCGTCATCCTGCTCGACGTGCAGGCGCCGCTTCAAGATGTCGGTCACCTGGTCGCGGTAGAGCAGAGCGTCCAGCAGCCCGGCCGAGTCCGCATCGCGCGCCGTGACGAGGGCAGACTGCTGCAGAATGCGCTGGAGACTATCGACGGGGATTCCTCGGCCTGCGGAGATGGACTTCAGAAAGACGTCGTTCCACGAGGAGAGCAGGGCGGTGAGCTGCTCCTGATTTTCCGGTGAGAGGTCGTCGCGGAGGAAAGGCTCGACGGCGCTCTTGTACTTACCCGCCCGAACCACTTCCGCCTCTACGTCCAGCTTCTCCAGCAGATCGGAGTAGAACTCCGCGGCGAGGTAGAAGCCGTTGAACTCGAAACCCGACTCGGGAGAGGAGAACACGCTGTCTGCGACGCTGGCGACGAAGTACGTGGCCTCGTCCATCGCGTAGTCGTCGCTGGAGGCGTATACCGGCTTCCCGCTCTTCTTGAAGCGCTCCAGCGCGGTCCGAACCTCCTGCAAGGTAGCCCACGGCGCATCCAGTCCCTGGATCTGCAGCCACACAGCGGAGATCCGCTCGTCCACAGACGCCTTCTCCAGGGCGAGGTTCAAGTCTCGAAGGTCGTAGCTCGGCTCGTCGGAGAATGCCTGTGATATGGGATCGGGCGCGGAAATCTCCGGAATGGCCCCATCCAGGGTAACGACGAGCACCGAGCTGTCCGCAACGTGCGGCGTCGAGTCGCTGGCCGCCGCCACTGCGAAGATGAAGACGACGAAAAACACGAACACGACGAATAGGGCGATTAACGTCCCGAGTGTGCTCGCGAGCAGATTGGACAGGAAACGCATGGGTTGGATGTTCCGCTGAGGAGAAGGGAAGCCGCGGGGATGAGCGCAGTGTACGACGAACAGAGTCTACGCTCAAAGCGACGAGCGGTTACACGTCTGAACCTGGCCTGATCGGGGGTGGGTCTTTTCAGGAGATCGCTTGGACGTGCGGTGCGCATTGCAAGTAGTTGTAGTCACGAATGGACACCCCGGGCCAGGCGCTCCGACGAAATCCTCCCGCAAGGCATACGGAAGGCCCGTGTCGCTACGCGTGGCCGGAATGGCACGATTCTTTGTCGATTTCGGGCGGGGTGAGGTGCAGCGAACCGGATTACCTGAACTCTGGACTCCTATGGAACGCGATACGACTACTGCTACCCGCACTTTTTTCCTGCTCCTCGTGATGGCGCTGGCCGTGGGAGCCGACCCCTCCTTCGCACAGAGAGCGCCACGGCAGGAAACCGGACGCTCCGATGGGGCGAACACGGTCGAGCGGAAACGAGGCGCTACGGATCAGCGCACGCCCGGCCGGAACGTCGATACCCGTGCTGCCGAAGCACAGCAGGCCTCCTCTGAGGATACCGGTGACGTCGGACGCAGTAGCCCTCGGGATGTGGTCACTCGCCCGGCGCGCGGAGAAAGCGGAGGAAGGGGAGCACGCGGCTCCTCCGATGCCGACCGTGCTCGTGAGGAAAGCGCCCGGCCTCGAGGGGCAACCGGACGTGACACGGACCGCTCGGTCGACGTGCGCAGGCAGACGGAAAATGTCCGCCGCCCTGCTCGTACGTCTTCATCGGGCCGCCGCGACTGGAACCGGGACCGCGTGTACGTACGCCCGGTAGCACCCCCGGCGGTTCACGTGCGGCCGCGCGTTCGCCTCAACCTCGAATGGCCCTGGCGGTCCCGGTATGATCGCGGCTGGAAAGCCCGGTATGAGTTCCGACAGGTCGTCCACCTGCAAAACGGAAACGGCTGGCTCGGCCGGGAGACGCAGCTCGACATCCGTACACAATACCACCACCGTGTACTCCGAGCCGACGCGTACCGTGCCGAAGTGGAAATCGTGATCGACCGCATCGAGATCTTCGACGCCGGTCGCTACCTGGGCGCAGTCGATTATGTACCCGCTGCGTTGAACCGCTTCCACGCCGTCATCTACCGGCATGGCGGCGTCGACCTGGACCGCTCCGTCTTCCTCGTAGGTGACCCCTATGCCGGGTTTGAGATGGTCGTGACGGATTACTACGACGGATCCTGGTTGCCGGGATATCAGCACGCGCGAAGCATCAGAACCGGCTACGTCGATTTGCGGCACCGGCGTGTCGTGCTTCAGAGCCGCCCCCGCCTGTTCGTCCCCCGCAACGAAGACCGGTTCGTGCCCATTTCGCTCCTGCCTCGGGATGGACGCATGCTCGCGGACTACGGGTACGGTTCGCCAAGCGTGTATCTGCATGGCCGCCCCGGCTATCACTATTATGGTGGCGGCTACGGGGACACGGATTATTACTTGGAGGACGCGCTGCAGCCCAGAGGGGCCACACAGAACTACGACGGCCTGGAGCTTCGGGAACAAGGCCCGATTCGGATGGATGATGGCGTACAGGTGCGGCTGCGACGCGAAACGCAGCTAAAGCGTCTCGTGGCAGAGTAGCCGAAGCCGCCGCTTCCGATAAAGCCGCCCCGCGGCGCATGTACCTCACGTCCATCCGAAACCCTTGTAGAAACAAGCGGTTCAGGAGGGTGGCGGAAGGTAATCTGCTGGACGGTATGCCACCTTGACAGCCGCGGCGGCGCGCCTGAACCGCTCACATTCGGTATAGAGCCGGAGAGCGGCAAGGCCGGAGCAAAATCTAGAAATCTTGGGTAGCAGGCTCTGCCGATTCGTCCTATTTTAAGCGGACCGACAGGTCGGCAAGGCTTTTGCTGTCACATCTCCGTGTATGCCCGTATCGAATCAACCATACAATCCCTGGTCGGGAGAGCACCCGCTGACCGAGCGTGAGCGGGAGATCCTTCGGCTCGTGGTGAAGTCGTTCATCCTGACGGCAGACCCGGTGGGGAGCCGCTTCTTGTCCAAGCAGTTCCAGATCGGCTTGAGTGCGGCGTCGATTCGGCATACCATGAGCGATCTGGAGGATCTGGGCTACCTCGACCACCCCTATACTTCGGCGGGGCGCATTCCAACAGAGTTGGGCTACCGAAAGTTTGTTAACGAGCTCATGGAGGCGGCGGAGTTAACGCCCGGAGAGAAGCAGATGCTTCGCTCCGAGATAGAGCGGCTGGTCGGGGACACCGACGATCTGCTCTGGAAGAGTTCGCGTATCCTGGGCCGGCTTTCCAACCTCCTGGCGGTCGCCCTCATGCCGAAACTCTCGACCGGGGTGCTGGACCGCCTCGAGGTCGTGCCGCTCTCTTCCAACCGTGCAATGTTCGTCGTCAGCATGCGGGGAGGGCTGGTGAAGACGATCATGTTGGAACTGGATTCCGGCCTCAACCGCGAAGACCTCGACCAGGTTGTCCCCATTCTCAACGAGCGCCTTTCCGGGCTCACGCTGGAAGAGATCCGCCAGACCTACGTTCCGCGCCTGCGCGATCTCGATGTGGATCGAAACGGCATCGTCCGCCTGGTGCTGGACGAGGCCCCCATGCTCTTCAGCGAGCAGGCGGAAGGCAAGCGCGTTCGGTATGGCGGTGCCAAGAACATATTGTTGCAGCCGGAATTTCAGGCGCCTGCCGAGTTTCGCAACCTTATGGAGATCGTAGAAGACGAAAATTTTGTGGTTCAGCTCCTGGAAGAACGCCGGGTCCAGACCGAAGATCAGGTCGGAAGGGCCGTCATCAGCATCGGGAGTGAGAACAGCGACGAGAAGGCGGACAAGTGCTCGCTGGTGACCGCGCGCTACAAGATGGGCGATTCTGTCGGCACCATCGGCGTTCTGGGGCCCATGCGAATGGATTATGCCCGCGCCGTCTCGCTGGTCGAGGCTATGGCCGCCGTCCTGTCGACGGCAAGTGAAGAAGAATCTTGAACGTGTTTACGTCCAACAACAGCGAGATCATGATGGATAGAAATTATGGAAGCCCCGCCGAGAGTGACGTCGAGCTTCCTGCTCCGGATCAGGAGGCGGGAGCACAGGAATCACCTTTCCCGGTCGAGGCTGAAGCAGCCGAACCGGCTCCTGAGTTCGAACAGGTGAAAGCCGACTTGCAGGCGTTGCAAGATAGGTATCTGCGGCAGGCCGCCGAATTTCAGAATTACCGGCGCCGGACCGACCTGGAGCGGGACGCCCTATTCGACATGGGCAAGGCCGCCGTCCTCCGGCGCATGCTCAACGTCCTGGACGACCTCGGTCGTTCGGTGGAGGCAGCAGAAAAGGGCGCCGAGCAGGAATCTGGCGTCGAGGCCTACCGATCCCTCAGAGAGGGCTTGGAACTCGTTTACCGCAAGTTCGAAGAGGAACTGGCAGGCCTCGGGGTAACGCCCATCGAAGCCGTAGGCAACTCCTTCAATGAGCACGAACACGAGGCCGTTATGCAGCAACCTGCGCCAGACGGCACGGAGCCGGGCACGGTCCTTTCTGAATTCCAGAAGGGATACAAGCTCGGCGATCGCGTGCTTCGGCACAGCAAGGTGGTAGTGGCCGCCTGAAGCCCCGGCATACTCTTTTTCTGTGATGAATAGGGCAGGGGACTGGCCCCTGCCCTTTACCTACATTTTATGACGACCCGCGACTACTACGAGATACTTGGCGTGACGAAGGGCGCTTCGGCTACCGAAATCAAGAGCGCCTACCGGAAGCTTGCTTTGCAGCATCACCCCGACCGAAATCCGGACGATCCCGGTGCCGAGACGAAGTTCAAAGAGGCCGCCGAGGCGTACGAGGTGTTGTCCAGCCCGGACAAGCGGGAGCGATATGACCGCTTCGGCCACGCCGGGCTGCGTGGCAACGGTGCGGGTGGGGGCGCCCAGGGCTTCCAGGACATCAATGACATCTTCAGCGCCTTCAGCGACATCTTCGGTGGCTCGGCCTCGGGCGGGATCTTCGAGGAGATGTTCGGTGCGCGCGGTGCAGGCCGCCCGCGTGGACAGGGAAGGCCCGGCAGTGACCTCCGTATAAAACTTCCCCTTACGCTGGAGGAAATCGCCGAGGGTACGGAGAAAAAGATTAAAGTTCGCAAGCAAGTCCCGTGCGACGCCTGTAGCGGTACGGGAGCCGAGGGTGGCACACAGGGGTACGAAACGTGCCAGACCTGTCGCGGCACGGGCGAACTGCGCCAGGTGACGCGCTCCGTTTTCGGCCAGTTCATTAACGTCCAGCCATGCCCGGCATGCCAGGGGGAAGGACGTATCATCAAGAACCGCTGTACCGAATGCGGCGGCGAGGGACGTGTAAAGGCGGAAGAGACGATCCCCGTCGCGGTACCGCCGGGCGTGCTCGAAGGCAATTACCTCACACTCCGAGGTGCAGGCAATGCCGGTGCTCGGGGCGGCGCCGCGGGCGATCTGCGTATCGAGATCGAGGAAGTGCCGCATGAGCATTTCGTACGCGAGGGCATCGATATTTACTACGACGCCTATATCTCTTTCCCCGAGGCGATCCTCGGCACCGAGATCGAAGTTCCCACGCTCAAGGGCCGCGCGCGCCTCCAGATAGATCCGGGCGTTCAGTCTGGAAAAGTGCTTCGCATGAGAGACCGGGGGCTGCCGGAGTTAAACGGCCTGAACCGCGGCGACGAGATGGTACGCGTGCACGTATGGACGCCGAAAAAGGTGACCGACGAAGAAGCCAGCCTTCTGCGCAAGATGTCAGAATCGCCGTCGTTTGCTCCCACGCCTGAAGAACGCAATACGGAGAACACCTCGTTCTTCAGCAAAATGAAGGACGTGTTCTCCTGATTCGGAGACCGCGCCCTGGAGAAACCTGACGGCAGCCTCGATGTAAGGAAGGGCAAGCTCTGGGCTTTGCATGTGCGCATCGCCCCTGGAGGTACCCTTCCTTAGATGCAGTTCATGCGGATAGATACGCAGATAGATGGCGACACCCTTCGCGCCGTCATGCGGCGAGTACCGTCGCCGGTTGTGGTGGTAACGGCTGCCTCGCATGAGGTACGCGGGGCCACTATAGGATCGTTCACCAGTGTCTCACTGAATCCCCCTCTGATCTCGTTCAATATTGCGCGGGATTCTCAAATGTACGCCGTCATCATGGCAGCCGAACGGTTCGCCGTGCACGTGCTGACGGACGCCCACGCCTGGCTCTGCCAGCACTTTGCGAGGCCCGATATTGAGAGCGAGGAGCAGTTCAGTTCCGTAACGTACCGGCTGCACGAGAGCGGCATGCCGATCCTCGAGGAGGCCCCCCTCGTGCTCTTTTGCCGCAAGTACGCCGCCTACCCGGCCGGTGACCACACCATCGTCGTCGGTGAGGTCGAAGCCATTGAAGAGCATGGGGCCGGGAGGCCGATCCTCTACTACAATCGATCCTATCGTGGCCTGGGCAAGGTCGTCACGGCTGCATTGCCGGTCGCGACGAACCTCGAGTCGAGCGGCCGCCCGGAAGCGCCCGACCCGAAAAACGCGTAGTCGTAGCGCGCAGGATCTTCGGGGCACATGACCCGGCATACCTCGCTCAATTCCAGGGTGGCGCGCCAGTCGTTCACAGGCCGCTTCAACAGGCCGAGCGCCCGCGCCGTCCTGCCCGAATGTACGTCTAGCGGAAGCAGAAGTTGACCTGTGCCGATATGCGTCCAGAGGCCGAGGTCGACCGGCCCTGGGCGGACCATCCAGCGCAGGTACATGTTGATCCGCTTGCACGCACTCCCGGTGCTGGGCCGCGCCACGTGCTTGGCTAACCTGTCAGGCACGCTGGGTACGGCGTGCAGGAGCGTCGTGGCGAACCCTTCGATCCCTGGGCCCACGTGAGGATCTCCGGAGCCCATGTACCGGGCAAAGACCTGTTCGATGGACCCAAACTCGTTCAGCAGGGCCGAAAGGCATCGTGTCAGCCAGAAGGCGTCCTCCGGCTGGAAGGTGCGGTGTTTGAAGCCGGCCAAACGGCCGGCGTCCTCGGCATCGAACCCTTTGACGAACGCATACGGCCGATACCGCATTCGCTCGCAAAGCTCGGCCGTCTTGGACATGATGGTAGCGCGCCGCCCCCACGCGAGTAGCGCTACGTAGAGGCCGATTACCTCCTGATCCCGTGGGTCGTCGAAACCGTGTGGAATAGCGATCGGATCGTCGGGGATGAACGCTGGCTGCTCAAGCTCGTCTACCAGTGCGTCGAGGTATGCCTTCAACTTGGGGTCGATTGCGCTCACTGATCCATCTACGCACTACTAGATCGTATACAGACGTTGCAGGAGTGCATCGCGGTACGACGAGCCGATGGGAATGACGTCCCGATCCATGATGATGCTCGCATCCTCGATGCCGTCGATCTGGTCGAGGCGGACGATGTAGGAGCGATGGACACGGGCAAACAAGGCCGGGGGGAGCTTATCCTCCAGCGCCTTCATCGTCGTGTGTACGGTCAGGTTGCGCTGGGAAGTACGGATGATCGCGTAATCGCCCTGTGCCTCTATCCAGCGTACGGAACCCAGGTCCAGCTTCGTCAGGCGTCCGTCGGTCTTGATGAAAACGTGAGACGAATCAGCATGCTGTGCGCTGGCCAGTATGAATTGCCGTTGCGCACGGTGCACGGCTTTCAAGAAGCGGCCATAGCTGACCGGCTTGAGAAGGTAATCGGTCACCTCCACGTCGAACGCCTGAAGTGCATACTCCTGCTTTGCCGTCACGAAGATGATCTGCGGGCGGTCCGGCAGGGCTGTGACGAAGTCCATGCCCGACATCACCGGCATCTCAATGTCCAGAAAGATGAGATCGACGGGACGGCGTTCGAGCAGGTTGGCGGCTTCTACAGCGCTCCCGCATGAGCCCGCTAGCTCAAGGCCCTCCTGGTGCGCGATGAAGTTTTGGATCAGCGTGCGCGAAAGTTCGTCATCGTCTACAATAAGACACCGCATATCAGGAGCCTGTACCGTGAGCAATGAGGGACACGGTGCCGCCGATCATGCCTGTTCCGATACGACCGGCAAACCGACGAGAACGCTGGGCTGGAGCGAGCAGAGGATCGTCACGAGTATCGCCCGCGTTCCATCCGCAACTCTGCAATGGCCAGCGCACACATCTCGTTGATCTTATGCACGGATCTTTCGAAATCGTCGATTCCGGACGAAGATCCCGACTCCAGCATCTGGAGCAAGTCGCGCGTGGACTCCATGCCCAACATCGCTACGGACGACTTGATCTTATGAGCTGTCATCCTCATCCCGGCCGGGTCGCTCGCCTTTTTCGCTCGATCCAACTGAACCAGGAGATCGGGTAGTTGAGCGAGCAAAAGGTCGATCGCCTGCTGCATGAATTCGGCCTGCCCGAACGAGCTTGCTTCAAGGTAGGCCAGATTGACGATACCGGCGGCGGTGGCTGGCAAGGCAGATGACATGACGGCAGGGACTTGGGGGATGGCATGCGGGGTGGGTACCGCACATCCTCCGTCGAAAAGTGAGCAGTGGCTATGGTCAGAGCTTCACGAATCAACCCCTAATGTAACGTTAATTGCGAACAAGGTTGCAGTACGTGGCCGAAAAAAGGACGTGGAAGGGAGAATCTTTGCTGATCTGGCATGGAAGGCAGGAGAAACTTGTGGGCCCGTGTGGTATAGATAGGAGCGGTTTACACTGCTGTACGGAGAGTTGACTGGATGGGCTTCGCGGTCAAAGAAATCTACTATACGCTTCAGGGTGAAGGAGCGCAGACGGGGCGCCCCGCCGTGTTCTGCCGCTTCGCAGGCTGTAATTTGTGGTCCGGCCGGGAGATCGACCGCCCGCAAGCGGTGTGTCAATTCTGCGACACGGACTTTTTCGGAACGGATGGGCCCGGTGGCGGGAAGTTTGCAACGGCGGAGGCACTGGCACTTGCCGTCGCGCGTAGGTGGCCCGTTTCTCCGGACCCGCAGATGAAGCCGCTCGTCGTCTGTACGGGAGGAGAACCGTTATTGCAAGTAAACAAAAAGCTGATCGAGGCTCTCCACCAGAAAGGTTTTGAAGTGGCGATTGAGACGAACGGCACGTGTGAGGCTCCTGCCGGTCTCGATTGGATCTGCGTGAGTCCGAAGGCAGGAGCCGATCTCGCCCTGCGCCAGGGAAACGAACTAAAGCTCGTATTCCCACAGCAGGGCGCCATGCCCGAGCGGTATGCAAACCTCTCGTTCGACTACTTTTTTCTACAGCCCATGGATGGGTCCGAGCGTGAGCAAAACACGCAGCTTGCACTGGCTTACTGCCTGGCACACCCACAGTGGCGTCTCAGCCTACAGACGCACAAGCTACTCCAGATCCCGTGAGGGATTGTGGGACGGCCAAGAGCGCTATCTCCTCAACCCATGATCTGGATACAAAAGCACATCACGCTCGCCCCGAGGCCGCGTGGCTTTCACGTGGTTACGCAGGATGTCATCGCGCACCTGGCCGAACTTCAACAGGTATCCATTGGCCTCATCCATCTCTTTATCCTGCACACGTCCGCATCGCTGTCCCTCAATGAGAATGTGAGTCCGGATGTCCGGGCCGATATGGAGCGTCACTTCGACGCCCTGGTGCCCGAAGGCGCACCGTACTACCAGCACACGCTCGAAGGAGCGGATGATATGCCTGCCCACATCAAAGCCTCCCTTCTGGGCAGTGGACTTACCATCCCCATATCGGAAGGGAGGCTGGTGCTCGGAACCTGGCAGGGAATCTACCTTTGCGAGCACCGGAACCGTGGAGGCCGCCGCGAACTGGTTGCTACCCTCTTCGGCGAGCGGCGGTCGTAGTCGTAGCAGCAACCGGCTCGGCGGGCTCCTCGTGCTCCAGGATGAGCATGCCCAGCGGAGGCAGGGTGACGACGAGCGATACCGGGCGGCCGTGAAACTGGACCGGGGTGGATTCTATCTGCCCGAAATTTCCGACGTTGCTGCCGCCGTACCGCAGGCCGTCGCTGTTGAGCACTTCTCGGTACCAGCCCTCCTTCGGTACCCCGACGCGGTAATTGTACCGGGGCACGGGGGTGAAGTTGAAGGCGAAGATGAGGTTCTTCTCCCCGTTCTTTCGCATGTATGAGATGACGCTCTGGTCGCGGTCGTCGAAATTGATCCCCTCGAAGCTGTCCGGCCCATCCAGTTGGAAGACAGGATGCGTCCTGTAGAGGTGCAGCAGATCTTGCAGCCAGACCATAACGCCGTGGTGGATCGGGTCTTCCAGTAGGTGCCAGTCGATGCTATGGTTGTGGTTCCACTCGCTGGTTTGCCCGAACTCGCAGCCCATGAACAGCAGCTTCTTACCCGGATGGCCCACCAAGTGGCCGTACAGGAGGCGAAGATTAGCGGCCTTCTGCCAGTCGTCGCCGGGCATCTTGCCCCACAGCGACCCCTTCCCGTGTACAACCTCATCGTGAGAAAGCGGAAGCACGTAATGCTCCGCAAACATGTAGATGAACGGAAAGGTAAGGTCGTTGTGGTGATACTTCCGGTGGATCGGGTCCTTGCTCATGTATAAGAGCGTATCGTGCATCCAGCCCATGTTCCACTTATAGAGGAAGCCTAGGCCGCCGTTGTACGTGGGCTGGCTGACCCCAGGCCATGCAGTGGACTCCTCGGCGATCATGTTGATCTCCGGGAATTCCGTAAAGGCCGCCTCGTTGATCTGCTTCAGGAGGTCGAGAGCTTCCAGATTCTCTCTGCCGCCGAACATGTTCGGCGTCCAGTTGCCACGCGAGTAGTCCCGGTACAGCATGGACGCCACGGCGTCGAATCGAAGCCCGTCGATGTGGTAGCGGTCCATCCAGAAAATGGCATTGGAAACGAGGAAGTTCTTGACCCCCGGCTTGTTGTAGTCGAACACGTACGTGCCCCAGTCAGGGTGGTACCGCATGTTCGGGTCGTCGTACTCGAACAGGGTACTGCCGTCGTAAAACACCAACCCCTGGGGGTCTGTCGCAAAGTGCGCCGGAACCCAGTCGAGGAACACGCCGATCCCCTTACCGTGCAGGTAGTCGATCAGGTACATCAGGTCGTGCGGGGTGCCGAAACGGAACGTAGGCGCATAGTATCCGACCACCTGATACCCCCACGAGCCGTAATACGGGTGCTCCATGACGGGCAGAAACTCTACGTGGCTGAAGCCCATCTTCTGGACGTGGTCCGCCAGAGGCTCCGCTATCTCACGGTAGGTATACGACTCTCCCGCGGCCTTGTGCATCCAGGAACCCAGGTGGACTTCGTAGATCGCCATCGGCTCGTTGAGTCCCGTCGGTCCCTTTCGGGTCGACATCCATTTATGGTCCCCCCAGTCGAACCGAAGGTCCGTTACTATGGATGCCATACCTGCGACCGCACTCCCGGCAGCGATCGGGGACTCGAGTGCAAAGGCGTACGGATCGGCTTTGTCTACCGAATATGCCCCGCGTTGGATGCGGTACTTATAGTGAGTGCCCGGCCCGACGCCTCGGGCAAGCGCTTCCCAGAGACCGGCCCCGACGCCTTCCATGCAGCAGGCGCTCGGATCCCAGCCGTTGAAATCGCCTACGACGGACACGGACTCCGCGTGGGGCGCCCACAAGGCAAAGCAGGTATCGTCCTGAACCGGGTGGGCTCCCAGCTTTTCATAGCTTCTGGAGTGTGTTCCGCTCTGCCACTTTTCGAGATCCTCTTGGGTGATCCAGGCCATAGAGTACAGTACCGATAAATGCGTGGGTGAAAGCTGGCCGCTTCGCAGCACCTCTCCGTTTCTGCGGCCCTCGTGTTCGTTACGTGGGATGTGTAAGGGTGGGTATGTACATGGGTTGGCTCTTGTCCAGCATGCGTCGCAGGCCACGAAGGGCGAGCCATACCCAGTCGGGCCGGTTGTTCAATTCGTAGCGGACCTCGTAGAGCACCTTCTCGAAGAGATAGGCCCAGAGTATGGGCTCGCGGATTTCGGGGGGCAGAATAAATGCCCCGCCCTCCGCCGTGCTGAAGTAGGCGTGTAGGAAGACCGCCTTGCACCATTCCACCAGCGCAGACGTCCAGTGCTCGAGCTCTTTGCCGTCACTGGTGTTGCTGACGGAACGCCATCCGGCGAGCGCGACGTACTCCATCGAGCGGAGCATGCCTGCTACGTCCTTCAGGGCGTAGTCGCGCGCCCTGCGTTCCTCAATCGTACGGGCCGGCTCACCCTCAAAGTCGAGGATGTAGAACTCGCCCTCTGCGCGGATGACCTGCCCGAGGTGGAAGTCGCCGTGGATCCGGATCTTTTGCCGCCCAGCTTCGATGCGGCGGAGCGCTTCGAGCTCGCGAAAGGCATCCTCCCAGGCGGCATCGCCGACGGGAAGTGTCTCTTCTCCGTTTTGCCGGGCTAGCAGTTGCCGGGTCTCCTCGGCCTCGCGCCGGATGCGTTCCGCTAGGTTCTGGATGTCTTCGTCGGAGCCGTCGACTGGTTGCAGCGCGGGGTCTCCTGCCCTGGACAACGCCCAGTGCATCTCGGCCGTTCGTACACCGAGCGCGTGGGCGAGGTTGAGCATCTCGGGTGCGACGTCCTCTAGCCAGACGGGCACGTTCTCCTTGTAATCCACCGGTAGATGCTCTTCCAGTAAAGGAGTGTCTCCGACGCGCTCAAGGAAGCGCTGTACCATCTGCAGCGCGTAGGTCCATCCATCGGTATCGACAGGCAATGCCTCTTGTACGATGCCGATCGTAAAGCGGTCTCCAGAGCGGTCGAAGCTGGCCGTACCGTACAGCTTGGGCGTGAATTTGAAGCCTGCCCGTGTCAGATACTCCAGAATCTCAGTCTCGGGATTGACCCCGGCTTCGAGTCGCCTGTACAGTTTGATGAAGAACCGGTCGTTGAGGATGGCGGCAGAGTTGCTTTGCTCGCCCGAAAAAAGGCGCACGTTCTCCGGTACGACGCCACGTAGTTCTTCCGAAGGCGACGCCGAGTAAATGCCTCGAAGGGATCGCCCCTTGCCGCCGGATCGCCACCACTCGAAGAGGGAAATCCAGAACTGGCTCAGGACGGTGGCGTCGTGGAGAAGGCCGCGGCCGTTGGGGCCGTCCATCCACGCTAGTGCCGCCTCCGGCGCCTCGCTCAGGATGCGCTCGGCTTCCTCATCATACGAGACCGTGAGGGGGAGCACGTACGTGTCCGTCCGGTTCTCGAACGCCACCTGGAGAATGGACATGTAAACGGGAGCCGGCTTCGGGGCCAGCCGTACAGCATCTGCAATGACGACATGCTCGATCTGAACCCCCTTCGCCCCGAACCACCGCTGCTCCTTCAAGTATGAAGGCAGGATCTCTTCCAGGCGTTCCATGGCGCGGTCCTGCACCATCGTTCTGACGAGCAGATTTTGCAGACCCTCCTTCACCGGAATGATCGGTAGCGCTCCGCGCGCCTGGCCTCGCGCAGCACGCTGAGTCTCCCGAAGGGTCCGGCGCAGTTCCGTCTCTGGGACCAGGGCGAACCAGTAGAACCCATAGGGCCCCAGCACAAAATGGTACGGGCGGGCTGCCAGGGTCGGAAAGGGGGTCTTGCTGAACATTTCAACAGGAGCGTGCCCCCGTAAATCGTCGAGCGGCGGAATGAAAGCGGACTGGGAAAACCGGGAGAGGTTGGCGATGATGAGCACCTTCTCCCCCTCATGCTCGCGCACGAAGGCAAGCACACTCTGGTTCTCAACGGGCACCACGGTAAGCGACCCCCGCCCGAAAACGTGGCTGTACTGATTCCGGAGCGCGAGCATCCGCTTCATGAAGTTCAGGAGCGAGTGGGGGTTGTGCTCGGAATCCTCTACGTTCACGAACTCATAGCTGTACTGGCCGTGGCTGATGGCCGGCATGAACAACCGGTAGTGGGGCGCCCGCGAAAAGCCGCCGTTCTTGTCCGGGCTCCACTGCATCGGGGTCCGGACGCCGTTCCGGTCGCCCAGAAAGGGATCGTCCCCCATCCCGATCTCGTCTCCGTAATACAGGATAGGGCTGCCTTTCAGGGACAGGATCAGAGCGTTCATCAATTCGATCCGCCGGCGTTCACCCCCGAGCAAGGGCGCGAGTCGCCTGCGAATGCCCACGTTGATGCGGAAGCGCGGGTCGGCTGCGTACTCGTGGTACATGTAGTCGCGCTCCTCATCCGTGACCATCTCCAGCGTCAACTCGTCGTGATTTCGTAGGAATAGAGCCCACTGGGCTTTCTGGGGGATGTCCTCGGTTAATTCCAGCATTTCCACGAGCGGACGGCGGTTCTCGCGGCGGAGAGCCATGTACATCCGCGGCATGATGGGAAAGTTGAACGCCATCTGCACCCCCCTCCCATTTGCGAAATAGGGCAGCGTGTCCTCCGGCCACTGGTTTGCCTCGGCAAGCAGAATACGATCCGGCCCATACCGCGCTTCGATGGCTTGCTGCAACTCGACGATGTAATCGATCGTCTCCGGCAGGTTCTCGCAGTTGGTGCCCTCTCGCTCGTACAAATAGGGCACGGCATCCAGCCGCAGCCCGTCTACGCCCATGTCCAGCCAGTAGAACATGACCTCCTTCATCGCCTCCCGCACCTCAGGATTGTCGTAGTTGAGGTCGGGCTGGTGGCTGAAGAATCGATGCCAGTAATACTGGCCGGCTTTACGGTCCCACGCCCAGTTGGAAACTTCCGTGTCGGTGAAGATGATGCGGGCACCCGAATACTTCTCGGTATCGTCGCTCCAGACGTACCAGTCGTGCTTCGGTGAGGCCGGATCGCGCGCCTCCTGAAACCACAGGTGCTGGTCCGAGGTGTGGTTGAGCACCAGCTCCGTGATGACCCGGATACCCCGGCTGTGCGCCTCATCCAGAAAAGCACGGAACTCGTTCAGCGTGCCGTGGACCGGCAGGATCTGGTAGTAGTCGGATGTGTCGTACCCGTCGTCGCGAAGCGGGCTTTCCAGAAAGGGAAGGAGCCACAGCGTATTCACGCCCAGCGACTCCAGGTAGGGCAGCTTCTGCTGGAGACCCTCGAAATCTCCAAACCCGTCGTTGTTGGCGTCAAAAAACGAGCGGACGTGCAGCTCGTAAATGACCGCGTCCTTGTACCAGAGCGGATCACTCAGGAAGTCCGTGCTCATAACCTTTCGCCCATCTGTCGACTCACGGGTAGTGACGCTTCGATCTGCTTCAGTGGCCGTCTTCACTTGCGGGAGCTTGCGCAAGCCCGCTGTTGGAATGGACCCACTGAGCCTTCATCCGGAAGATGTGGGCCGGGAGCGCGTGCGGGTTCAGGAGGATAAAGTTGTCGGGCCCCTGCCACATGTATCGCTCGCCTCCCAGAAGGTCGTGCATCTCATAGCTCTCATGTTCAGGGATTCCAAGATCGGCCAGGGGCAGATGCAGCCACCCGGACTGGGCGTGGTGTGGGTCGAGATTCACTACCGTCACGATGAGGTTGTCCCCCGTGCGTTTCGAGTAGGCGATAAGGTTCGGATTGTCGATGGTGTGGAACTGGATGTTCCGCATGAATTGAAGGGCCGGATTCCCGTGGCGGATCCGGTTGATCCGCTTCATCATGGGCTGGAGGGAATAGGGATCCTGCCAGTTCCACGTACGGATCTCATACTTCTCGTTGTTCGCATACTCCTCGCGTAGCGGATGCTGCACATTCTCGACGTGCTCGTACGGGGGCCCGTAAATGCCGTACGAGGGGGACATGGTGGCGGCCAGAACCAGCCGCGCCACGTGTCCTGGGCGTCCGCTGTGGACCAGGTATTCGTGCAGGATGTCCGGCGTATTTGGCCAGAAGTTGGGCCGAAAGAAATCGGCCACGTCGGTGTGGAACAGCTCGTTGCAGTACTCCTCGAGTTCCTGCTTCGTATTGCGCCAGGTGAAGTAGGTATAGGATTGGTTGAAGCCGAGCTTGGCGAGGTGGTACATGATTTTCGGCCGTGAAAAAGCTTCGGCCAGAAAGATCAGGTCCGGATGCTCCGCTCTAAGCGTGCCGATACACCACTCCCAGAAGGCGAACGGCTTCGTGTGCGGATTGTCGACCCGGAAAATCCGCACACCGTGCTCGACCCAGAACGTAAACACGCTCCGCAGTTCCTCCCACAGCCCCTCCCACTCGTCGCTCTCGAAGTCGAATGGATACACGTCCTGGTACTTCTTGGGCGGGTTCTCGGCGTAGCGGATCGTGCCGTCCGGGCGGTGGCGGTACCACTCGGGGTGCTCGTACACGTACGGATGGTCCGGCGAGGTCTGAAAAGCTATGTCCAGCGCTACCTTCAGGCCCAATTGTTCGGCGCGGGCGACGAACCGGTCGAACGCTTCGATGCCGCCGAGAGCGGGATGGACGCTTTTGTGTCCACCCGGGCTGCCGTTCGCAGCCTCTCCGCCGATGGCCCACGGACTGCCCGGTTCGCCGGTCTGGGCCGACGGCGCGTTGTCCTTGCCCTTCCGATAGGTTGTACCGATGGGGTGGACCGGCGGCAGATAGACGATGTCGAAGCCTAAGTCCTTAATGCGTGGGAGTCGCTCGGCCGCCTCGTCGAGGGTGGCGTGGTGCGGCGGTTGGCCGTGCTTGTATTTGCCGGCCGAACGCGGAAAGAACTCGTACCATGCCGAGAACCTGGCAAGCTCAGGATCGACCTGCACGGGCAACACCTTGCTCTCCACTGCATTCGTGCGGGGGTCGTTCTCTCGGACGAGCGCCGCCAGCTCTTTGTCGAGCCCGCTGCTCACGTTGCCGGACTCGAACGCCTTGATGTACTCTTGTAGCTGGGTGCGGGCCTTCCCCTTGGCACTACCGGCGATTCTGCGGAGCACGTGCGCGCCTTCCAGCAGTTCGCTCTGAAGCTCATACTCGCTCTCGCCGCCTTTCACACGCCGCTCGAATTGATCCTGCCACGTCCCGAACTGGTCGATCCAGGCACGCACTCGGTAATAATAATGGCCCAGTTGCGTAGCCTTGAACGAACCGGCGTACTCGTCGTTATAGCGAAGCGACATCCGAACGATCTGTTCCGGTTCATCCTCGTAGCGGTAGAGCAGCTCCACGGCCAGCTTGTCGTGTCCGTCTACGATGAAAGCGCCGGTTACCTGCACGTCGTCACCAAGGGCGCTCTTTGCAGGCCACAGGCCGCCGTCGACTTCGGGCTTGATCCATACGGGAACGATGCGCGACCATTTCGTCGGGGCGGGGGAGAGCTTGGGTGCCGTCTCTGGAAGCATGTACCTGCGTGCTTTATGTTCTACGATCTGCTGTTTCGAACGCCTTCGCCGGACGTAAGTTGGCGTCGCGACGCTACGGGTGGGCGCTGTTGCAGTCCGCCCTGGTTGTAGTTCGGCGGATCACACGATACGGATTCGCATGTTCTGAAGTCTTCTCTCGGTTTTCGTGGAGCGCTGTGACTCCCGGCACTGCGTGCCTATCTTTACCTTTCTGGCGATAGCCATATCTACAGTTGGCGACGGAGGCGGTTGAGGTCAAATCGATTTTTTCCAGCGCTACGGCCCTTGTCCGGTCCGGCTCTGACCCTGCGAGCCCGTGCTGATAAACAGCAAGCCGCAGCAAAGGTAGCCGGAGTTGGAGGGGTGTTACAACAGTTTTGAATTTTGCGGCCCGTGGTCCCTACCGAGGGCGCACAGGCCAGAATAGATACGGGTGGCGATACATTTAATGAGGAATCCTGTCCTTGCGAGACGCACACCGATAAATTACAAGGCGCTCAGGGTCTTGCCGGGGAAGCCCTTTCCGCTTGGGGCTACCTGGGACGGACTGGGCGTCAATTTTACACTCTACAGTGCACACGCGAGCGGCGTCGAACTGGTGCTCTTCGGCCACTCGTCCGATGCGGCTCCATCCGCCACGCTAAAGTTGACGGAGAGAACGGGTCCGATCTGGCACGGGTACGTGCCGGGCCTTCGTCCGGGCCAGCTCTACGGATTCCGGGTCTCGGGTCCCTATGAGCCGGACAAAGGCCACCGCTTCAACCCGAACAAGGTGCTGCTCGACCCCTACGCCAAGACCATCGGCCGCCCGCTCAAGTGGGACAACAGCCTCTTCGGATACAAAATAGGGGATCCGAAGGAGGATCTCTCGTTCAGTGAGCAGGACAGTGCGCCCTTTGCCCCGCTGGGTGCTGTCGTCGAGGAGCGTTTCGAGTGGGGGGACGACCGTTCGCCGGGGATTCCGTGGGAGGACACGGTGATCTACGAGACGCACGTGAAGGGGATCAGCAAG